>JAFLDG010000490.1 GCA_017302495.1 Burkholderiales bacterium | reverse complement strand
AAGGCCGGGGCGCCGGCGCGCGGCCGCCGGCCGAAGCCGGTGCGCGGCCGCTGAAGCGGCTGCAGGGGCAGCCGCCCGCGGCCCCGCGGCTACAATCGAAAAATTTGCCAAGTCCTTGATTCGGGAGAACTTTTCATGGCTGTCGAACGTACCCTGTCGATCATCAAGCCCGATGCCGTGGCGAAGAACGTGATCGGCCAGATCTACGCCCGCTTCGAAGCGGCGGGGCTGAAGATCGTCGCCGCGAAGATGGCGCACCTGTCGCGCGCCGAGGCCGAGGCCTTCTACGCGGTGCACAAGGCGCGGCCGTTCTTCAACGACCTGGTCGGGTTCATGATCTCGGGCCCGGTGATGATCCAGGTGCTGCAGGGCGAGAACGCGATCGCCCGCAACCGCGAGCTGATGGGCGCGACCGATCCGAAGAAGGCCGAGAAGGGCACGATCCGCGCCGACTTCGCCGACAGCATCGACGCGAACGCGGTGCACGGCTCCGACGCGCCCGAGACGGCGGCGGTCGAGGTCGGCTTCTTCTTCCCCGGCATGGCGATCTACGGCCGCTGAGGCGGCCGGCTGCGGCAGCGCTGCGCATGGCGGATCCGGTCAACCTGCTCGGCCTCGACCTCGACGGGCTGGCAGCCTTCAGCGCCGGCCTGGGCGAGAAGCCGTTCCGTGCGACGCAGCTCGCGCGCTGGATCCATCAGCGCGGCGAAGCCGATTTCGCGCGCATGTCCGACCTGGCCCGGCCGCTGCGCGAGCGGCTGCCGCAGGCCGCGGCGGTGGCCGCGCCGCCGCTGCTGGCCGAGCGCGTGGCCGACGACGGCTGCATCAAGTGGCTGTTCGACGTCGGCGGCGGCAATGCGGTCGAGACCGTGTTCATCCCCGAGGACGACCGCGGCACCTTGTGCGTGTCGTCGCAGGCCGGCTGCGCGGTCGGCTGCCGCTTCTGCGCCACCGGCCACCAGGGCTTCAGCCGCAACCTCGCCACCGCCGAGATCGTCGGCCAGCTCTGGTTCGCCGAGCACCGGCTGCGTCCGCTGTTCGGCCTGGCCGAAGGCGAGCGCGCGATCAGCAACGTCGTGCTGATGGGCATGGGCGAGCCGCTGCAGAACTATGCCGCGCTGCTGCCCGCGCTGCGGCTGATGCTCGACGACCGCGCCTACGGGCTGTCGCGGCGCCGGGTCACGGTCTCGACCTCGGGCGTGGTGCCGATGATCGACCGGTTGCGCGCCGACTGCCCGGTGGCGCTCGCGGTCTCGCTGCACGCGCCGAACGATGCGCTGCGCGACGAGCTGGTGCCGCTGAACCGCAAGTACCCGCTGCGCGAGCTGCTCGGCGCCTGCCGGCGCTACCTCGACGCGGCGCCGCGCGACTTCATCACCCTCGAGTACTGCATGCTGCAGGACGTCAACGATTCCCCGGCGCACGCCGCCGAGCTGCTGCGCCTGGTGCGCGGCGGCGCCGGCGAACCCGCGCTGCGCTGCAAGCTGAACCTGATCCCGTTCAATCCGTTTGCCGGCTCGGGGCTGCAGCGCTCGACGCCGGCGCGGGTGCAGGCCTTCGCCGAGGTGCTGCGCGACGCCGGCCTGGTGACCACGGTGCGCAAGACCCGCGGCGACGATATCGCCGCCGCCTGCGGCCAGCTCGCCGGCGAGGTGCGCGACCGCACGCGGGTGCACGAGCGGCTGCCGCGCGTGGTGCCGATCCGCGCGCTGCCGGCCGGAGCCCCGCGGTGAGGGCGCTCGCGCGCCTGGCTGCGGCGGCGGCGCTGGCCGTGCTGTTCGGCTGCACCAGCACCGTCACCACCACCGACGGCAAGCCGGTGCCGGTCGAGGAGCCGATGCCGACCGACCCGGCGTCGCGCGCGCGGCTGGCGGGCACCCGGCTCGAGCTGGCGAGCCTGTACTTCGGCCGCGGCGAACTGAAGACCGCGCTGGTCGAGGTCAACAAGGCGCTCGAGGCCAAACCCGACTACGGCCAGGCCTACAGCCTGCGCGGCCTGATCCATGCGGCAGCCGGCGACAGCGGCCGCGCCGAGCAGGATTTCCAGCGTGCGGTGCAGCTCGACCCGCGCGACGGCGACACGATGCAGGCCTACGGCTGGTTCCTGTGCCAGAGCGGCCGCTACGGCCCGGCCGAGGCGCAGTTCCAGGCGGCGCTGGCGCAGCCGGGCTATCGCTCGCCGGCGCTGGCCTGGCGCACGCTCGGCATCTGCCAGGCGCGCGACGGCCGGCTCGCCGACGCCGAAGCGTCGCTGACCCGCTCGTACCAGATCGACCCGTCGAGCCCGGCGACGGCCTTCAACCTGGCCGACGTGCTCTACCGACGCGGGGATTACGCGAAGGCGCGCTTCTACATCGACCGCGTGAACGCCCGGCCCGAGCAGTCGAATGCGCAGACGCTGTGGCTGGCCGCGCGCATCGAGCACCGGCTCGGCAACCGGGTCCAGGTGCAGGGCCTCGGCAGCCAGTTGCGCAGCCGCTATCCGCAGGCGCCCGAGACGCTGGCCTTCGAGCAGGGACGCTTCAATGACTGAACGGGCGGCCGGCGCCGGCGCGCTGCTGCGCACGGCGCGCGAGCGCCAGGGGCTGCACATCGCGGCCCTGGCCGCGACGCTGAAGGTCACGCCGCGCAAGCTCGAGGCGCTCGAGGCCGACCGCTTCGACGAACTGCCCGATGCCGCGTTCACGCGCGCGCTCGCGCTCAGCGTCTGCCGCACGCTGAAGATCGACTCAGGCCCGGTGCTCGAGCTGCTGCCGCAGGCGCCGACCACCGGCCTGGCGAAGGCGGCCGGCGGCCTGAACCAGCCGTACCGGGAGCGCGACAGCCACCGCGGCGGCGATGCCGCGCCGGGCGCGGTCGGGCGCAGCCCGCTGCTGTGGGGCGGGGTGCTGCTGGTCCTGCTCGCGCTGCTGCTCTGGGCGTTGCCCGAGCGCTGGTGGTCGTCGTTGGTGC
>JAFLDG010000049.1 GCA_017302495.1 Burkholderiales bacterium | reverse complement strand
CGGCGCCGGCCGAAGCGGCGGCGTCGGCGCCGGCCGCGGCGCCCACCGCCGACAAGGGCGACGTCGCCTGGCTGCTGGTGGCCACGCTGCTCGTCATCATGATGACGGTGCCGGGCCTGGCGCTGTTCTACGGCGGCCTGGTGCGCAGCAAGAACATGCTGTCGGTGCTGATGCAGGTGCTGGTCACCTTCTCGCTGATCGTCGTGCTGTGGTGCATCTATGGCTACAGCCTGGCGTTCACCGAGGGCAGCGCGTTCGTCGGCGGCTTCGACCGGCTGTTCCTGAAGGGGGTGTTCGACCCGGCGGCCGGCAGCTTCGCGATGGCCGCGACCTTCAGCAAGGGGGTCGTCATTCCGGAGCTGCTGTTCGTCGCGTTCCAGGCCACCTTCGCCGGCATCACCTGCGCGCTGATCGTCGGCGCCTTCGCCGAACGCATGAAGTTCAGCGCGGTGCTGATGTTCATGGTGCTGTGGTTCACCTTCAGCTACGCGCCGATCGCGCACATGGTCTGGTACTGGATGGGCCCCGACGCCTACGCCAGCAAGGACGTGGTCGACGCGATGAACGCCAAGGCCGGCCTGCTCTGGCAGTGGGGCGCGCTCGACTTCGCCGGCGGCACCGTGGTGCACATCAACGCCGCGGTCGCCGGCATCGTCGGCGCCTTCATGGTCGGCAAGCGCGTCGGTTACGGCCGCGAGGCGATGGCGCCGCACAACCTGCCGCTGACGATGGTCGGCGCCTCGCTGCTGTGGGTCGGCTGGTTCGGCTTCAACGCCGGCTCGGCGCTCGAGGCCGGCAACAGCGCGGTGCTCGCGTTCATGAACACCTTCAGCGCGACCGCGGCCGCGGTGCTGGCCTGGTCGCTGGGCGAGGCGCTGATGCGCGGCAAGGCGTCGATGCTCGGCGCCGCGTCGGGCGCGGTCGCCGGGCTGGTGGCGATCACGCCGGCCGCCGGCAACGTCGGCCTGATGGGCGCGATCGTGATCGGCCTCATCGCCGGCTTCGCCTGCCTGTGGGGCGTGAACGGGCTGAAGAAGATGCTCGGCGCGGACGACTCGCTCGACGTCTTCGGCGTGCACGGCGTCGGCGGCATCGTCGGCGCGCTGCTGACCGGCGTGTTCAACACGCAGGACCTCGGCGGCCCGGGCCTCGTCACCGACTGGGTCACCGCGACCGTCGGCTCGAACGGCATCGCCGCGCAGGTCTGGATCCAGCTCAAGGGGGTGCTGCTGACGATCGCCTGGTCCGGCGTGGTCGCCTTCGTTGCGTACAAGATCGTCGACCTGACGATCGGGCTGCGCGTCACCGAAGAGGAAGAGCGCGAGGGCCTGGACATCAGCTCGCACGGCGAGACCGCCTACGCGAAGTGACCCGGCGCGGCCGCGGCCGTGCGCCGCGGCCCCGGCCGACGACGAGAGAGGGGTTGCCCGCGGGCAGCCCCTCGCGCGCTGGCGGCGGCACGGCCCCGTCCCGGCGCCTACCTAGAATGCGCCCATGGTCCCGCATCTCGTCACCGCGCTCACCGGCCCGATCAACGAGCTCGAGCAGCGCATGCTCGAGTCGATGCCGGCGATCGAACGCTGGTTCCGCCTCGAGTGGATGGAGCACACGCCGCCGTTCTACTGTGCGGTCGACCTGCGCAACGCCGGCTTCAAGCTCGCGCCGGTCGACACCGAGCTGTTCCCGCGCCGCTTCAACAACCTGACGCTGGAGATGCTGCCGCTGGCGGTGCAGGCGGCGATGGCGGCGATCGAGAAGATCTGCCCCGAGGCGAAGAACCTGCTGCTGATCCCCGACCCGGCCGACCGCAGCCCGTTCTACCTGCTGAGCGTGCAGCGGCTGATGCAGATCTTCCACCAGGCCGGGCTCAACGTGCGGCTGGGCACGCTCGATCCGGCGATTAAGGCGCCGACCGCGGTCACGCTGCCCGACGGCGGCGAGCTGCGCTTCGAGCCGCTGAAGCGGCAGCGCGGCCGGCTCGGGCTGAAGGACTTCGACCCCTGCACGATCCTGCTCAACACCGACCTGGCCGACGGCGTGCCGCAGGTGCTGCAGGGCCTGTACGAGCAGTACCTGCTGCCGCCGCTGCATGCCGGCTGGAGCGTGCGCAGCATGCTGCACCACTTCCAGGCCTACGAGGAGCTGGCGAAGAAGTTCGCCAAGCTGCTCGGCATGGACCCCTGGCTGATCCACCCCGGCTACGGCCGCTGCGAGAACGTGGACCTGGCGCAGGCCGCGGGCGTCGAGGCGGTGCGTGCGCAGGCCGACGCGGTGATGGCGAAGGTCCGGCGCAAGTACAAGGAGTACGGCATCCGCGAACGGCCGTTCGCGGTGGTGAAGGCCGCCACCTTCTCCGGCGGCAAGGCGATCGTCACGCTGCGCGATCCGAAGGAGCTGGACGCCGCCGCGCTGCGCGACGCCGCGGGCGCCGGCGCCGGCCGCGTGTCGCTGCTCGTGCAGGAGGGGGTGCCGACCTACGAGCGCATGAACGACGCGGTCGCCGAACCGGTCGTCTACATGATCGACCGCTACGTGGTCGGCGGCTTCTACCGCGTGCACGCCGAGCGCGGCGCCGACGAGGTGCTGAGCGCGCCGGGCTCGAAGTACGTGCCGCTGGCGTTCGCGCCGGGCGGCCAGCTGCCGCGGCCGGGCGACAAGCCGGGCGCGAGCGCGCCGAACCGGTTCTACATGTACGGCGTGATCGGCCGCCTGGCCAGCGTCGCGGCGAGCTACGAGCTCGAGGCCACCGACCCCGAAGCCGAGGTCTACGGCTGAGCGGCGCGCCCGCGCCGCCACCCCGCCACCGCCGCCCACGGCCGCTGCCATCGTGAGTGCTTCGCAGCCGCGCAGCCCGGGCGCCATCGCCGCGCTGACGCTGGGTGCCCTCGGCGTCGTCTACGGCGACATCGGCACCAGCCCGCTGTACGCGCTGAAGGAGGTGTTCCACGGCGGCCATGTCGCGGCCACGCACGACAACATCCTCGGCGTGCTGTCGCTGATCTTCTGGACGATGACGATCATCGTATCGCTGAAGTACGTGCTGCTGATCCTGCGCGCCGACAACAACGGCGAAGGCGGGCTGATCGCGATGCTGGCGCTGGCCACGCACGCGGTGCGCGACCGGCCCCGGCTGCACGACGCGCTGATGCTGGTCGGCCTGTTCGGCACCGCGATCTTCTACGGCGACGGCGTGATCACGCCGGCGATCTCGGTGCTGTCGGCGGTGGAGGGCCTGCGGGTGGCGGCGCCGGCGCTGCAGCACGTGGTGATCCCGATCACGCTGGTGGTGCTGACGGCGCTGTTCGCGGTGCAGCGCTTCGGCACCGGCGGCATCGGCAGGGCCTTCGGCCCGATCACGCTGGTGTGGTTCGTCGCGCTGGTCGCGCTCGGCCTGCCGCATGTGATCGCCAACCCGCACGTGCTGGTCGCGCTGAATCCGCTGTACGCGGCCGTCTTCTTCGCCGAGAACCCGCTGGTCGCGTTCATCGGCCTGGGCGCGGTGGTGCTGGTGGTCACCGGCGGCGAGGCGCTGTACGCCGACATGGGCCACTTCGGCCGGCTCCCGATCCGCATCGCCTGGTACGGCTTCGTGATGCCGGCGCTGGTGGTCAACTATTTCGGCCAGGGCGCGATGCTGCTCGAGCATCCGGAGGCGATCGAGAACCCGTTCTACCTGATGGCGCCGGACTGGGCGCGGCTGCCGCTCGTGTTCCTGGCCACCGCGGCCACGGTGATCGCGTCGCAGGCGCTGATCTCGGCCGCGTTCTCGGTCACGAAGCAGGCCGCGCAGCTCGGCATCCTGCCGCGGCTGCGCGTCCTGCACACCTCGGTGCGCGACACCGGCCAGATCTACGTGCCCTTCGTCAACTGGGGGCTGTACGTGTTCATCGTGCTCGCGGTGGCGCTGTTCAAGAGCTCGTCGAACCTGGCCTCCGCCTACGGCATCGCGGTCACCCTCGACATGACGATCACGACCGTGATGACCTTCTTCGTGATCCGCTACGGCTGGAAGTACCCGCTGTGGCTGTGCCTGCTGGCCACCGGCTTCTTCTTCGTCATCGACGTGACCTTCTTCGCCAGCAACATGCTCAAGCTGGTCGCCGGCGGCTGGTTCCCGCTGGTCATCGGCGTCGGCATGTTCACGCTGATGCTCACCTGGCGCACCGGGCGGCGGCTGATGGCCGAACGGCTGAAGCACGACGCGATCGACCTGAAGAGCTTCCTCGACGCGGTGTTCGTCAGCCCGCCGACGCGCGTGCCGGGCACGGCGGTGTTCCTGAACGCCGACCCCGACATCACGCCGAACGCGCTGCTGCACAACCTGAAGCACAACAAGGTCTTCCACGACTACAACCTGTTCGTCAGCGTCAAGCACCACGACGTGCCGTGGATCGGCTTCGACAAGCGCATCGAGATGGAGTCGCTCGGCCACGACTGCTGGCAGGTGATCCTGAACTTCGGCTTCAAGAACGACCCCGACGTGCCCGAGGCGCTGAAGCTGCTCGAGGGCCGCGGCGTGCCGCTGGACGACATGGACACGAGCTACTTCCTGTCGCGCGACATCGTCGCTCCCACCGTCGGGGCCGGCATGGCGATCTGGCGCGAGAAGCTGTTCGCGGGCATGCACCGCAACGCCGCGGCCGCGGCGGATTTCCTGAACCTGCCGGCGAACCGCGTCGTCGAGCTGGGCACCAAGGTCGAGATCTGACCGGGCGCGAGGGGCGGTCGTTCGGTGAACGACGCCCGGCGGCCCTTGCCTGCCGCTCGTCGTTCCTCCGCAAGCCGACGTTGACGGGCTTCAACGTGGCGCACGGGGCCGTCGACGGGGTGGCCAACTCCGTTCAGCGGAATTCTTATTCACTCCGTTGGCCACCCCGCCGTCGGCCCGTTCAGTGATGCGCCCACGCCGCTCCCGTTCGCACGTGCGAGGCGTCTTGTCGGTGACGCCGGAGCGCGCAGCCGGTGCCGGCAAAGCCGATGAGGGGGTGGCCGACGCAGTGAATGAGAATTTGGCTGAACGGAGTCGGCCACCCCCTCGTCGGCTTTGCCTCTCGGTCGCAACAAGAACGCAACGAGCAGAGCAGACCTTCCGAACAGCAGCCAAGGGCCGTCAACGGGCTTCGACATCCGGGCAACCGCACGGACTTCCGCCAGGCCGGGCCGAAGTGCCGCTGCTGGTGCAACACTACCGGTCCCGATCCGTGCCCGAGTGCGTGCCGTGAAGCTGCTGTTCGTCGCCGACCCTCTGGAATCGTTCAAGCCCTACAAGGACTCGACCTTCGCGATGATGCGCGAGGCGCAGGCGCGCGGCCACGAGCCGTGGGCGTGCACGCCGGCGCAACTGCACTGGCGCCGCGGCGGCACGGTGCGCGCCCATGCGCAGCGCCTGGCGCTGACCGGCTCGATCGATCACGACTGGGTCACGCCGCTCGGCGCCGAGGACTGCGGTCTGCCCGAGTTCGACGCGGTGCTGATGCGCAAGGACCCGCCCTTCGACAGCGAGTACTTCTACGCGACCCACCTGCTCGGCCGCGCCGAGGCCGACGGCGCGCGCGTGTTCAACTCGCCGCGCGCGCTGCGCGACCATCCGGAGAAGCTCGCGATCCTCGAGTTCCCGGAGTTCATCGGGCCGACGCTGGTCACGCGCTCGGCCGACGACATCCGCGACTTCCACGCGCAATACCGCGACATCATCCTGAAACCGCTCGACGGCATGGGCGGCATGGGCATCTTCCGCGTCGGCCCCGACGGGCTGAACCTCGGCAGCATCACCGAGACGCTGAACCGGCACGGCAGCACGACGATCATGGTGCAGCAGTACCTGCCTCAGATCGCGGCCGGCGACAAGCGCGTGCTCGTGATCGACGGCGAACCGGTGCCGTACTGCCTGGCGCGGATCCCGCAGGGCAGCGAGATCCGCGGCAACCTCGCCGCCGGCGGCAAGGGGGTCGCGCAGCCGCTGTCGGACCGCGACCGCGAGATCGCCGTGCACATCGGCCCGCTCCTCGCCGCGCGCGGGCTGCTGCTGGTGGGGCTGGACGTGATCGGCGACTGCCTGACCGAGATCAACGTCACCAGCCCGACCTGCTTCCAGGAGATCGCGCAGCAGACCGGCTTCGACGTCGCCGCGATGTTCGTCGACGCGCTGGAGCGCGCGATCGCGCGCAGCTAGCGCACGTTCAGAACCAGGCCGTCAGCGTGAAGCCGACCCAGCGCCGCCAGTAGCCGGTGCCGCCGTTGCCGACCGCGAAGCTCGACCCCGAGCCGCCGGCGTACAGCCGCCAGCGCAGCCCGGGGCTCAGGTCGTGCGCGAGGCCGATCTCGAGCAGGTTCGGGTGGCCGCTGCTCTTGTTGCCGTCGCCGTCGGTCTCGCGCGAGAAGCCGTAGGCGACGCGGGCGTAGGCGTCCCAGTCGTCGCGCTCGTGGTAGAGGGCGGCGAAGATCCGGCCTTCGGCGTAGTCCTTCGGGTTCCAGTAGCCGGCCGGCGGCAGCGTGCCCGGCGGGCGCGCCGCGGCGAAGCTCGCCGGGTTCGAGTCCTCGAACGCCGCGCCTTCGACGCCGATCACCAGCTTCGGGTCGAAGCGGGTCGCGTAGTCGAGCCGGCCGTAGATCCGCGTGCGGTCGTTGCCGTCGGCGAAGCTCAGGTAGGACGCCACAGCGGCAAAGCTCCAGCGCGGCGGCAGCCGGACCTCGGCGCCGACCGCCGCCGAATCCGCGGTGATGCGGTTGCCGATCGCCTGCGGCGTCTCGACCACCTCGCGGCCGAGGTCCGCGGTCAGCCGCCACAGGTCGGCCGGCAGCCAGCGCAGGCTCGCGCTGCCGGTCCATGGCCGCCAGCCGGCGTAGTCGTTCGCGGCGACGGTCAGCGACGGCACCAGCAGCCCCGGCGGCGTCTCGCCCGGCGTGCCGATCAGGCCGCGCAGCGTCGCCTGCAGCCGGTTCGCGCCGATGTCACCCTGCGGCGAATCGAGCCGCGCGTAGCGGTAGCCGGCTTCGGCCAGCAGGCCGGGCGCGACCCGCGTGCCGCCGCCGGCCGCGACCGCGGTGATCGCCAGGTCGTCGGCATCGAGCGAGTAGTCGGCACCGCCCCAAAGGTAGGTCTTCTGCTCGCGGCCGACGCGCCAGTCGCGCAGGAACACCGCCGCCGGGTCGGTGCGGGCGTCGAGCAGCGGGAAGGCGGCCGCGTCGTAGCCGGCCCAGCGCAGCGCCCGGGCGTGGTCCAGCCGCAGGTCGGCGTCGCTGCCGTCGTCGAGCCCGCGGTACAGCCGCACCGCTTCGTTGTGCCGGCCCGCGGCGTTGAGGGTGCGCGCCAGGCCGGCGCGCGCGCGCCGGTCGGTCGGGTCCCCGGCGAGCAGCGCGCGCCAGGCGGCTTCGGCTTCGGCGTATTCGTCCAGCCACAGCAGCACGGTCGCGATCCGGCGCTGCAGGTCGCGGTCGCCCGGCGTGAGCGCGAGCGCGCGCCGGTAGGCGTCGAGCGCGCAGGCGTTGTCGCCGGTCTGCACGCAGGCTTCGCCGGTGCCGCGCCAGAGTTCGGCCAGTGCCTTCGGTTCGGTCGTGAAGCCGCGCGCTTCGTCGAACAGCGGCAGCGCTGCCGCCGCATCGTTCGCCCACAGCGTCTGCCAGGCGAGTGCGGCGATCACATCGCGCCGCCGCGCCGGCGCGACCTCGAGCACGCGCCGGTACTGGGCGATCGCCTCGCGATGCCGGTCGGCGAAGGCGTAGACGCGCGCAGCCTCGATCAGCAGGTCGGCATCGTCCGGCCGCTCGCGCAGCAGCGCCTCGTAGATCGGCAGCGCGCGGTCGAACTGCCGCGCGTCGGTCGCGGCGCGCGCGTCCTGCAGCGTCTGTGCGGCCGCCGTGCCGGCCAGTGCGGTGGCGGCGACGAGCGCGGCGATGCCGCGGGCGAGCGCGGTCCGCCTCACCGGGCCACCACGGGCTTCATGCCGCCGACCCGCTGCGCTGCGTGTTCCAGCGCACCGCCGCCGCCACCGGCCGGCGGAACAGCCAGTTCAGCGACAGCACCGTCGTCAGCGACAGGAACATCCAGTACACCAGCGGGTACCACACGGCGTACGCGTAGTAGCGCAGGATGCCGCGGTCGTACTGGCGGTCGACCAGCGTGCCCACCAGCAGCTGCAGCAGGCACAGCGTGCCGATCGTCATGCCCCACAGGTTCGGGATCGGCGACGCGCCCACCGGCGGCACGCCGATCGCGTAGGACGCGACCCAGATCCCGGTCAGCACGACGAAACACAGCGCCCAGACGATCGACAGCGCCGACTCGACGAACATCGGCCACATCCGGCGGTACTTCCAGTGCAGCGCGACGTCGGCGTGCTTGTGGAACACCTGCATCAGCCCGCGCGCCCAGCGCAGCCGCTGCCGGTACAGGCCGCGCAGCGAGGTCGGCACCGTCATCCAGACGATCGCGCGCGCCTCGTAGCGCACGTCGTAGAAGCGCTTCTGCAGCTTCCAGGTCAGCTCGATGTCCTCGGTCGGCATGTTCGGCGAGAAGCCGCCGACGTCGGCGACCGCGCTGCGGCGGAACGCGGCGACCACGCCGGAGACGGTGACGATCCGGCCCCAGACCCGTTGCGAGCGGCGCAGCAGGCTGACGATCGAGCTGAACTCGATCGCCTGCAGCCGCGCCATGAAGGTGTCGAAGTTGCGCACGCGCGGGTTGCCGGTCACCGCCGCGACGCGCGCACTGCGGAAGTGCGGCGCCAGCCGGCGCAGGATCAGCGGGTCGGGCGCCGCGTCGGCGTCGAGCGTGAGCACGACCTCGCCACGGCACAACGGCCAGGCGTCGTTCAGCGCCAGCGCCTTGCCCTCGTTGACCTTCTTCTGCACCAGCCGCACGCCGCGGCCGGCGAGGAACGGCTGCACCCGCGCGCTGGTGTCGTCGGTGGAGCCGTCGTCGACGACGACGACCTCGTAGCGCGGGTAGTCGATGCGGCAGGCCGCCTCCAGCGTGCCGGCGATCACCTCGGCTTCGTTGTGCGCCGGGATCAGCACCGTCACCGTCGGCAGCGCGGTGTCGTCGGCGGCGTCGTCGTCGCGTGCGCCGGCGCGCTCCCACCGGCGCAGGAAGAACATCGAGGTCGTGATCCAGAGGATGCTGGTCACGATCGGGTACGCGGCGAAGAAGCCCAGCGCGAGCCGATAGGGCCAGCCGTGCTGCAGGCCGACGATCAGTTCGGCGAGGAGCTTCATGTCGCGGTGTCGGCGAAGTCGGGGAGCGGCGGCGCGACGCTCGGTGCCGGCGCCGGGTGCGGCCGCGCCGGCCGGGGCGACGCATCGAGGTAGCGCTTGGTCGTGCCGTCGACGGTGACGAGCACGTGGCGCGCCGTTGCCAGCGCCGCCCAGTCGGCCGACACGGTGCGGCCATGCCAGTCGCGCGGATAACCCAGGTCGGCGTCGGCGATGCTGCGCCGCTCGCCCTTGCGGCGGAAGATCCGGCGGTTGTGCCGCACCCATGCGGCCGTGGCCAGCGGCAGCACGACGATCGAGCCGGCGATCAGCCAGACCAGCGGCCGCACGTCCCAGGGCTGCGCCCCGACCAGCCACCACATCCAGCCGAAGCCGACCCAGCCGCCGCCGACGATCAGCGCGTGCACCGGCCGGCGCCACCCCGACCGCGGGCGGCGCATGGCCGGCGGCGGCGCCTCGGTGCCGGGGGTCATCGGTCCGGTCTCGCCGCCGGCGGGGGGCGCAGCGCCCGGCGCAGCGCGCGTGTCAGCGCAGCCAGCGCGAGCGCGCCGGCGAGCCACAGCACCACGGTGCCGGGCTCCGGGACGAGCAGCGCATCGGCGGCGGCGACCAGGCTGTCGCGCGGCACCCGCTGCCAGGCCCCGCCGTTGCGCGCCCAGGCCAGGTCGACGACACCGGCCTCGAGCCGGTCGTAGGCGCCCAGCTCGAAGCCGTACAGGCCGGGCGCGAGCTGCAGGTCGGCGTCGAAGCCGAGCACCTCGCGCGGATTCAGGAAGTCGTGGGCCAGCGCCGCGGCCTGGCCGCCGGCACCGACCAGCCGGAAGAAGAAGCCGTCGTCGTGCAGCACGCCGAAGTTGTAGGCGCCGGCCTCGGCGATGCGGATGTAGCCGTGGAAGTGCGCGGTCCAGTTGTCCTGGGCGCCGCCGGTGCCGGCCAGCGGCAGCGGCGCGACCGCGCCCCACCGCGGCGCGTGCAGGGCGGTATAGGTCGCGTCGCCGAAGCCGATCGTCGGCACCCGGCCCTCCCAGCGCCCGACCACCATGCCGGGCGTCGGCGCGAGGTTCGCGGTGCGCCAGTCGGCCAGGCCCCACAGTCCGCTGCCCCAGGGCATGGAACCGATCGCCGCGCCGCTGCCGTAGCGGCCGGTGCTCTCGTTCCAGAGCACCGTGCTCTGGTGCCAGGCGTCGTCGACGTCGAGGAAGACCGCATCCACGCCGCGGCCGGCCGCGAACGACCCGGGCAGGGCCGGTGCCAGCGTCATGGCCGCGGCCGGCGCCGCCAGCAGCAGGCAACCCAGGCTCGCCGCGGCCCGGCGGCGGAGGTGCGATCCGAAGCTCATCGTCCCGTGTTCCAACGATCTCGGGGTGGTTCGCGGCATATCGAACGGTTTCGCCCGCTCTTCAGGGGGCGGCCGCCGGCCGGGCTGACTTTCGGCAAATCGTTCACGATCGGCGCTCCGGCCGCCGCCCGCCGCGCGCGCTGCCGATAATCCGCGGCCCGCCGCCCGAGCGACCGCGATGCCGCTGCTGACCCTGACCGCCGCGCACCTGGCCTACGGCCACCTGCCGCTGCTCGCCGGCGCCGACCTGGTTGTCGAAGCCGGCGAGCGCATCGGCCTGATCGGCCGCAACGGCACCGGCAAGTCGTCGCTGCTGCGCCTGCTCGCCGGCCTCGAGCCGCCCGACAGTGGCGAGCTGCAGTGCGCGCAGGGCCTGCGCAGCCGCTACGTGGCGCAGGACAGCCGCTTCGACGAGGCGCGCACGGTGTTCGACGTGGTCGCCGACGGCGTCGCCGACGCCCGCGCGCTGCGCGCGCGCTACGAGGCGCATGCGCCGGGCGAAGATCTCGATGCGCTGCAGTCGCGGATCGAGGCGCTGGACGGCTGGCATTGGGAGCAGCAGGTCGCGCGCGTGCTGGCGCAGCTGCAGCTGGACGGGGCGCAGCGCATCGACGCGCTGTCCGGCGGCACGCGCAAGCGCGTCGCGCTGGCGCAGGCGCTGGTCGCGCGGCCCGACCTGCTCTTGCTCGACGAGCCCACGAACCACCTCGACCTGGAAGCGATCGCCTGGCTCGAGGCGCTGCTGCGCGACTTCGCCGGCGCGGTGGTGCTGGTCAGCCACGACCGCGCCTTCCTCGATGCGGTGGCCTCGCGCATCGTCGAGCTGGACCGGGGCCGGCTGCACAGCCACCCCGGCAATTTCGCGGCCTTCGAGCGCCGGCGCGACGCGCAGCTCGCCGCGCAGGCGCTGGCCGACGCGCGCGCCGACAAGCTGCTCGCGCAGGAAGAGGCCTGGGTGCGTCAGGGCGTCGAGGCGCGGCGCACGCGCAGCGTCGCGCGCGTGGCGAGGCTGCAGGCGCTGCGCCGGCAGCGGGCCGAGCGGCGCGAAGCGCTCGGCCAGGCCCGGCTGCAGCTCGACGCCGGCGTGCGCAGCGGCCGCATCGTCGCCGAGCTCGAGCACGTCGACTTCGCCTGGCCGGGGGCGGGCGCCCCGATCGTGAAGGACTTCGGCGCGACGATCCTGCGCGGCGACAAGGTCGGGCTGATCGGCCCGAACGGCGCCGGCAAGACCACCCTGCTGAAGCTGATCCTCGGCGAGCTGGCGCCGACCGCCGGCACGGTGCGGCTCGGCACGAAGCAGCAGGTCGCCTACTTCGACCAGCAGCGCGCCGCGCTCGACCTGGACGCGACGCTCGCCGACAGCATCAGCCCGGGCAGCGAGTGGGTCGAGACCGGCGGCCGGCGCCGGCACGTGATCGCCTACCTCGCCGACTTCCTGTTCCCGGCCGAGCGCGCACGGGCGCCGGTGCGCACGCTGTCCGGCGGCGAGCGCAACCGGCTGCTGCTGGCGCGGCTGTTCGCGCGCCCGGCGAACGTGCTCGTGCTCGATGAGCCGACCAACGACCTCGACATCGACACGCTCGAGCTGCTCGAGGCGCTGCTGCAGGACTTCGCCGGCACCGTCTTCCTCGTCAGCCACGACCGGCGTTTTCTCGATGCGGTGGTGACGAGCACGATCGTCTGGGAGGGTGAGGTCGCGCCCGGGCGCTGGCGCGAGGTCGAAGGCGGCTACGAGGACTGGCTGCGCCAGCGCCCGTGCGCGGTGCCGGCGGCCGCACCGGCAGCGCCGTCGGCACCGGCGTCGGGGCGGGCGGCGTCTGCGCCGGCCGAGGCCGCAGCGCCCGCGCCGGCGCGCAAGCTCGGCTTCAAGGAGCAGCGCGAACTCGACGAACTGCCCGAGCGCATCGACGCGCTCGAAGCCGAGCAGCGCGCGATCGGCGAGCGGCTGGCCGGACAGGAGGTCTACGTGCGCGAACCCGGCGCGGTGGCGGCGCTGCGCGCGCGCTACGCGCAGCTCGACACTGAGATCGCGCAGGCGATGCAGCGCTGGGAGCAGCTCGCGTCGCGCTGAGCGGCAAGGCCCTACTCCCCAGAGCGCCGGCGCGCGCGCTCTCTCTCCTTCGATGACCGGCCATTGACGTGCAGGAGTTGGTCGGTTCGTCGACGCCCATGCGCCAAACTGTACAAATCACCAGTATCCAATGATAAGATCCGGCTGCAATGCGTCAACAGCGCCACATCCATGCCAACTGTTGAAGACCTGTTCGAGACCGACCAGCCCCTCGAGGCACCCAAGCGTCGGTCGGCGGCGCTTCGATACCCGGGCAGCAAGTGGTCGCTGGCCCAGGACATCGTCAACCAGTTCGGCGCGCACTACCACTACGTCGAGCCGTACTTCGGCTCAGGCGCGGTCTTCTTCTCGAAGCCTGTCAGCCCGCACGAACTGATCAACGACATGAACGGCCTCGTGGTCAACTTCTTCAGGGTTCTGCGGGATCAGACGGACCACCTGCTGTTTGCGCTGGAAGCCACTCCTTGGAGCCGCGACGAGTACGACTCTAGCCATGTCCTGACCGGCGATGCCCTGGAGGATGCCCGCCGCTTCGTCACGCGCATTTGGCAGGCACACGCGTCGGACCTCGCCAAGAAGACGGGCTGGAAGAACCGCGGTTCCAGGCAGCCGGCGCGCGGCATGTCAGTGCGCTGGCAACGCGTACCGGCCGAACTGGCCGAGCTGGCTGTCCGCTTGAAGGACGCCGAGATCGAAAACCGGCCCGCCGTCGAAGTGATGCAACGCTTCGCCACCAAGGACACGTTGATCTATGCGGATCCGCCATATCTCATGGAGACGCGCACGCAGAAGATGTACGCGAATGAGATGAGCATCGATGACCATCTGGAGATGCTCGACGTCCTGTCCGGCCACCCTGGGCCTGTCGTGATTTCGGGCTACGAGAACTCGATCTACGACGCGCGCCTGGGTCGTGGCTGGAAGACAGTCAGAGTCAAGCCGCCGAAGGTGGAGAAACAAGCGGTGCGCATGGAGGTACTCTGGGTCAAGAGTTGAGGGAATCGAGCGAACCTAGTCGCCAAACAAGCGCGAGGCCTTGGCCCTTAACGTCTCGACGGTCGGCTTGGGCACCTCGAACAGCTCGGTGCCGTTGAGCCGTGAACTCAGCTTCGGGTAGTACTTGAACTGGCTGCCGGAGAGCGCGTACCACTCGTAGAGGTTCGCCCCATCTGCGTCCTTGCCAACGAGCGCCTTGCCCGCGAAGACCCATGTGGCCGGCTCGGGCAGTTGGACAGGGAACGTCGATACCAGCCAGCTTCGCTCCCCCTTCACCTCCGGCGAATACAGCACCGATATGAAGACGCAGTCCTTTGACACGAATGTCTTGTGGGGCTGACCAGCGGTGTACGCATGTTCGCTGGCCTGCCGTTCCGCTTGTTGACGCTCCAGGATGATTTCGCCGAACTTCTCTGAATACTCGTGCGCGGCGAAGTCGGCTTCAGTCAACCCGTAGTCCTTGCAGAGTGCCCAGTCCTTCGCGCTGGAGTTGGAGAGTTCCAGGTACGAGCGCATGGTCGCCTTCTGCTTCGCATAGTCTCGCAGCTTGGCTGCCTGTTTCGATTTGATCGATGCACCGCGGACTGCGATCCCGCCGCTCTCGTTGGACTCCACAACAAAGTCGTAGAACGCCTTGCTTTCGGTCGTTCGACCGTGCAGCAACTCTGCAAAGCAGCGCTCGATTTGTCTGGAGTCGGCACGTGAGCTTCCATCGCTCTCGCGGTTGCCGCCAGTTCCGTCGCGGTACGTCGCCAGAAACTTCTTCAGCAGCGCCAGTTCTCCCGCGCTTGGCGGGCGGGTCAGAAAGGCTCGCTCCATGAAATCCATTCTGGCACGCGATCACGGCAACCACCGGGCCCCGGCCTCCGTTCGGTCGGGAAGCCGCTTGCCCCGCGCGAGGCGCCCCGCACCCTTCACCGGCGGCCGTTTCGTCGCCGCGTGACCGACGCCTGGCTCCCGGCCGCCACCGAGCCTTTCGCCGGCAGGCACTGAGCCTCAGGCCGCCTGCCGGCCGCTGCCGGCTCGGATGCTGGTCGCCGGCCTCAGCCGTCGTTCGTCGCCGCCGGATGGGTGCGGCTGACGATCAGCGCGGCCTGCAGGTACAGCGCGTTCAGCAGCCGGCGTGCGCGCTCGTCGTCGAAGCCGGGCCAGCGCGCGATGTCGCGGACGTGGGTGGCCTCGCGCTTCAGGCGCGCGACCGCGTCGGCGAGCGTGCCCGCGAGCGGCAACTGGCGCAGCTGGGCGCCCGGCGAGACGCGGTAGGCGGCGCGGCCGGCGATCTCGGGCAGCAGTTCGCTGCGCGGGCCGCGCAGCGCGATCTCCCAGCCGAGCAGCGGCAGCGGGTGGTACAGCGCCGGCTCGCCGACCAGTTCGTGCATCCGGTCGCCGGGCGGCCGCAGCGCCGCCGGCTCGACGTGCAGCACCTCCAGCTCGTCCAGCGGCAGCGCGAGCAGCGCCGGCAGCGGCAGCGGGCAGTGCACGAGCTGCTCGACCGGGAAGATCGTCAGCGGCAGCACGCGGTCGCGGTGCTGCAGGTGCAGCAGCAGCCGGCGCGCATGGCGGATCGCCGCGGCCAGCACCTCGAGCAGGCCGCTGTTGCGCCCGTCCTGCTCGAAGCGCATCAGGTCGAGCAGCAGCGACGGGCTCAGCGTCGACAGCCGTGATCCGATCGGGTCGGCGTCGGCGCGCGTCTCTTCGGCCAGGTGGCGCCGGAACGCGCTCGCGCGCATCAGCTCGGGCTCGCCGATGGGCAGGGTCGACGGGAACATCGTCGCCGCATCGTAGCGGCGGGGCGGCCGGATCAGCGTCTCGACATGTGACGGCATGTACGCCGCAGCACCTGCCAGAAGCCGTCGTCCTGCGAGGTCGCGAAGTTCACGCGCAGCAGCGTCGTCGGCCGCGGCACCGCGTGGAACAGCGCACCCGGCGCGATCAGCCAGCCCGCGTCGAGCAGCGTGCGCGCGACACGTTCGGTATCGACCTCGGCGTCGACCCAGCCGAACAGGCCGCGCGGCTCGGCCGCGAAGCGGAAGCCGTGGCGCGCGGCCGCCGCGGTGCAACGCGCGCGCGCCGCGTCGAGCTGCTGGCGCACGCGCTCGGCGTGGCGGCGCAGCAGGCCCTGCTCCAGGCAGTGCGCGAGCGCGCGCTCGGTCAGCGCGGGCGTGCTCAGGCTGGCGAGCAGCTTGGTGTCGACCAGGCGCTCGGCCAGCGCCGCCGGCGCGGCAACGAAGCCGACGCGCCAGCCCGGCGCGAGGATCTTCGAGAAACCGCCGACGTAGACCGTGCGCTGCAGCCCGTCGAGCGCGGCCAGCCGCGGCAGGTGCGGGCTCGCGAAGTGGGCGTAGCTGTCGTCCTCGACGATCGTCAGCTCGGCCTGCTGCGCGATCTGCAGCAGCCGGTGCGCGTGGCGCAGCGACAGCGACGCGCCGGTCGGGTTGTGCAGCACCGACACCGTCACGTACAGCCGCGGCCGGTGCGCGGCGATCAGCCGCTGCAGCACGTCGAGGTCGGCGCCGTCTTCGCCGCGCGGCACCGGCAGCACCCGCAGGCCGAGCGCGGCCAGGCGCGCGAATTCCACCGCCCAGCCCGGGTCGTCGACCAGCACCGGCTCGCCGGCGCGCAGCAGCGTGCGGGTGACCACGTCCAGCCCCTGGGGCGCGCCGAGCGTGGTCACGATCTGTTCCGGCGCCGCGGCGACGCCGTATTCGGCGAGTTGGTGCACGAGCGCGCGCCGCAGCCGCGGGTCGCCGGCCGGGTCGCCGTACTGCAGCGAGGCTTCGGCCAGCCCGCCGCCGCGGGTGGCCTGGCGCAGCGCCTGGCCGAGCAGCGGCAGGTCCAGCCACTCGGTCGGCAGCGTGCCCAGCCCCGGCATCGGCCGGCCCTGCGGCGGCTGCAGCATGCCGCGGATCAG
>JAFLDG010000489.1 GCA_017302495.1 Burkholderiales bacterium | reverse complement strand
GTGGGGCCCGGCGGCCTGGGCGCTGAACCGGCTCTACCGGGCGCACGTGGCGGCCGCGTCGCGGTTGCTGGAGCAGGCGCGCTCGCGCATCGGCGGCGAGGTCGGCCATGCCCTGGACTGCGACGGCTCGGCGGCGCTGCGCGGCCTGGCCGAGACCGTGAACACGCTGGTGCAGCAGCGCAGCGAGTTGAACGAGCAGATGGCGGCCAAGGTGGCCGAGGCGGCGCGCCACATCGACCAGGAGCGGCAGCGGCTGGCGGCGCTGATGGCCGAGCTGACGCAGGCGGTGGTGGTGTGCAACCTGGACGGCCGCATCCTGCTCTACAACCAGCGCGCGCGCATGCAGTTCCGGGCCTTGTCGAGCGCGCCGGAGCTGGCCGGGGGCAGCGAGCTGATCGGGCTGGGCCGCTCGATCTACGGCGTGTTCGAACGGCGCCTCGTCGCGCATGCGCTGGAGAACATCCAGCAGCGGCTGCAGCGCGGCGCCGCGAATCCGACCGCGCAGTTCGTCACCAGCACGCGCACCGGCCAGCTGCTGCGGGCGCTGATGGCACCGGTGCGCGCCGCCGGGGACGAACCGGCGATCCACGGCTTCGTGCTGATGCTGGACAACATCACGCGCGAGTTCGAGCAGGAGTCGGCACGCGACGCGCAGCTGCATGCCTTCACCGAAGGCGTCCGCGCGTCGCTCGGCAACCTGCAGGCGGCGGTGGAGATGCTGGAGATGCCCGACCTGGAGCCGGCGATGCGCGAGCGCTTCCAGGCCGTCGTGCGCGACGAGGTGCAGGCGATGGGCGGGCGCGTGCAGGAGCTGGCCGCGCGCGGCGCGCAGGAGCTGCGCACGCGCTGGCCGCTGGAGGACATGCTCGGCGCCGATCTGCTGCAGGCCGCGGCGCGTCGGCTGGAGGGCTTCGGCCTGCGCGTGGCGCAGCAGGAGGTGGACCGCACGTTGTGGCTCAAGGTGGAAAGCTTCTCGCTGCTGCAGGCGCTGGCCAGCCTGGCCGCCCGGCTGGCGGAGGAGTACGACATCAAGTTCGTCGAGTTGCGCCTGGCGCCGGCACCGAAGGCCGCGCGCGCGCATCTGGACCTGCTGTGGCTGGGGCAGGCGATGAGCACCGAGACGGTGATGGGCTGGGAGACCGAGCCGATGCGCACCGGCACCGAGACCAGCGCACTGTCGGTGCGCGACGTGGTGCAGCGCCACGGCGCGGAGTTCTGGTTCGAGCGCGAGCGCGTGCGCCATGCCGCCTTCTTCCGCTTCCTGCTGCCGCTGGCCGGCGCCCAGCCGGCGCTGGAGGCCGAGACCTTCGTGCGCAGCGACAGCCGGCCCGAGTACTACGACTTCGACCTGTTCGCGCAGTCCGAATCCAGCCGCGCGCTCGACGAACGCGCGCTGGCCGAACTGAGCTACACCGTGTTCGACACCGAGACCACCGGCCTGAACCCATCGGAGGGCGACGAGATCATCCAGATCGGCGCGACGCGCATCGTCGCCGGCAAGCTGCGCCGGCAGGAATGCTTCGAGCAGCTGGTCGACCCGCAGCGCGACATCCCGGCCGCCGGCATCCCGATCCACGGCATCGAGCCGCAGATGGTGCAGGGCCAGCCGACGATCGACACCGTGCTGCCGGCCTTCCACGCCTTCGCGCAGGACACGGTGCTGGTGGCCCACAACGCCGCCTTCGACATGCGCTTCCTGCAGCTGAAGGAGGCGCGCACCGGCCTGCGCTTCGAGCAGCCGGTGCTGGACACGCTGCTGCTGTCGGCCGTGGCGCAGCCGAACCAGGAGTCGCACGGGCTCGAGGCGATCGCCGCCCGGCTCGGCGTCACCGTGATGGGCCGCCACACCGCGCTCGGCGACGCGATCGTCACCGCCGAGGTGTTCCTGAAGCTGATCCCGCTGCTGCAGGCCGCCGGCATCCACACCCTCGGCCAGGCGCGCGAAGCGGCACAGAAGACGCTGTACGCGCGGCTGCAATACTGAGGCCGGCGTGCGGGTCGGCCGCCGGGAGCAGGCCGCCGCCAGGCGGCCCGCGGCGGGGGCTCCGGTCGGCCTTCAGCGGTACAGCACCTGCGGCAGCCACAGGCCGATGCCGGGGAACTGGTAGAGCAGCACGATCGCGACCACCTGGATGCCCATGAACGGCAGCATGCCGGCGAAGATCTGGTTCAGCGTGACGTGCGGCGGGCTCACGCCCTTCAGGTAGAACGCGGCCATCGCCACCGGCGGGCTCAGGAACGCGGTCTGCAGGTTCAGCGCGACCAGAAGGCCGAAGAACAGCGGGTCGACGCCGAAGTTGTCGAGCAGCGGGATGAAGATCGGCATGAAGATGACGATGATCTCGGTCCACTCCAGCGGCCAGCCGAGGATGAAGATGATCACCTGGCTGAGCACCAGGAACTGCGTCTTCGACAGGTCCAGCGACATCACCCAGTTCTCGACCAGCTCCTGCCCGCCGAGCAGCGCGAAGGCCGCCGAGAAGATGGCCGAGCCGACGAACAGCCAGCACACCATCGCGCTCGTCTTCGCGGTCAGGAAAACCGATTCCTTGAGCACGCGGAAGTTGAACTGCCGGTAGGCCACCGCCAGCAGGAAGCCGCCGAAGGCGCCGACGGCCGCCGCTTCGGTGGGCGTGGCCAGGCCGAAGACGATCGAGCCGAGCACCGCCAGGATCAGGATCAGCAGCGGGAAGAAGCTGCCGAGCAGCATCTTGAAGACCTCGAGGTGCTGCAGGCTCATCACCGCGTAGAACAGGACGAGGGCAAGCGCGCCGACGCCCAGGCCGATCCAGTAGCCGGTGCTCGGTGGCTGGCGCGCGGCTGCGGGCGCGGCCGCCGCGCCGCCGGGCGACGGCTCCGCCACGCCCGCAGCACCCGGCGGTTCACGCACGGCCTCGCTGCCCGGTGGCGGCTGCAGCCCGCCTGCCGCGCCGGGCGGTTCGGCCAGGCCAGCC
>JAFLDG010000488.1 GCA_017302495.1 Burkholderiales bacterium | reverse complement strand
GTCGCTCGGGGTGCTCGGCGCGGGCATCGCCGGCTTCGCCGCGCTGCTGCTGGCGGTGGCGGCCGATGTCAAGCTCGGCCTGATCGCGGTCGGCGGCTTCGCCGCGGCGGTGGCCGGTTTTGCGCTGCTGTCCTGGGCCGCGGTGCAGCTGCTCCGGCGCGCGGTGCCCGAGGCGCGGGCGCCGCGCTGGCTGATCCTGGCCACGCGCCAGATCGCGGCGCGGCCGGCGTTCGCGGTGCTGCAGGTGTCGGCGCTGGCGGTCGGGCTGCTGGCGCTGGTGCTGCTCGTGCTGCTGCGCACCGACCTGATCGACAGCTGGCGCCGCGCGACGCCGCCGGACGCGCCGAACCGCTTCGTGATCAACCTGCAGCCCGACCAGGCGGCCGACTTCCGTGCGCTGCTGCAAGGCGCCGGCGTCGAGCGTTACGACTGGTACCCGATGTTCCGCGGCCGGCTGGTGGCGGTGAACGGCGAGCCGGTGAAGGGCGACCGCGGCAGCGACGAGCGCGCGCAGCGGCTGGTCGAGCGCGAGTTCAACCTCAGCCACGCGGCCGAGATGCCGGCGCACAACCAACCCGCCGGCGGCGCCTGGGTGGCCGAGGAGGCGGACGCGCTCAGCGTCGAGGAAGGGCTCGCCGAGACCCTCGGCCTGAAGCTCGGCGACCGGCTGCGCTTCGACATCGCCGGCCAGGCGCGCGAAGGCCGCATCACCAGCCTGCGCCGGGTCGACTGGTCGTCGATGCGGGTCAACTTCTTCGTCATGTTCCCGACCGCGGCGATGGCCGACGTGCCGGTGACCTACATCAGCGCGTTCCGCGCGCCGGCGCAGCCGGGCTTCGACAACAAGCTGGTGCGCGGATTCCCGAATGTGACGAACGTCGACATCTCGGCCTCGATCGGCCAGGTGCAGCGCGTGCTCGACCAGGTGATCCGCGCGGTCGAGTTCCTGTTCGGCTTCACCCTCGCCGCCGGGCTGGTGGTGCTGTTCGCGGCGGTGACCGCGACGCGCGAGGCGCGCGCGCGCGAGTACGGGCTGATGCGCGCGATGGGCGCGAGCGGCTCGCTGCTGGCGAAGGTGCAGCGCACCGAGCTGCTCGGCGTCGGCGCACTCGCCGGGCTGCTCGCCGCCACCGCGGCGATGGCGGTGGGCTGGGCGCTGGCGCGGTATGCCTTCGAGTTCAGCTGGAACGCGCCGGCGTGGGTGCCGCTTGCGGGAGCCGCGGCCGGCGCGGCGCTGGCGCTGGCAGCGGGCTGGTGGGGCCTGCGCGGCGTGCTCGAGCGGCCGGTGATGCAGACGCTGCGCGCGGCGGCCGAGTGATACGAAGCTGCCTTCAACAGCAAAGCGCTCTCGCTGGCAGAACGGCACCTCCCGGCCCGGAGCTGTCCTTCGTCGTCGTGACGAAAGCAGCCACTGCGGCGCTTCAACGCGGCGCACGGGGCCGCCGACGGGGTGGCCAACTCCGTTCAGCCAAATTCTTATTCACTCCGTTGGCCACCCCGCCGTCGGCCCGTTCGGCGTTGCGCCCACGCCGCTCCCGCTCGCACGGGCGAAGCGTCTTCGCGTTGGTGCCGGAGCGCGCAGCCGGTGCCGGCAAAGCCGAGCAGGGGGCGGCCGACGGAGTGAATAAGAATTTGGCTGAACGGAGTCGGCTGCCCCCTGCTCGGCTTTGCCTCTCGGTCGAAGCAAGAACGCAACGAGAAGAGCAGGCCGCCCGAACGGCAGCCAAGGGCCGCGAGCAGACCGCCAGATCCGTTCGCTTGAACGCAAGGCGGTATGAGGCGCGCCGCCGGCGCGGCGCCGGTGGATGCGGCGGTTGCGGCGTTGGTGACGGATCGCACCGTCCGGGCCGGCGTTGTGCCAGCGCGGCCTCGGCGCTGCGACAAAATCCCCGCATGGACCTGCCACCCCCCGGGCGCCGCCTGCATGTGCTGCACCTGGAGGATTCCGACCTCGACCACGAGCTGACGATCGCGCACCTGCGCCGCGCCGGGCTCGACGTGCGCGCGCGCCGGGTCGAGTCGCGCGCCGAGTTCGAGCGCGAGTTGCAGGGCGACTGGGACCTGGTGCTGTCGGACTACAACCTGCCGGGCTTTTCCGGCCTGCAGGCGCTCGAGCTGCTGCGCGCCAGCGGCCGCGAACTGCCGTTCATCCTGGTCTCGGGCGAGATCGGCGAGGACACCGCGGTCGAGGCGATGCGCAACGGCGCGTCCGACTACCTGCTGAAGAACAACCTCGCCCGGCTGGCGCCGGCGATGGAGCACGCGATCGGCGCCGCCGAGGCGCGCCGCGCGCGGCTCGATGCCGACGCCGAGCTGCAGGCCTCGCGCGAGCGACTGGCCGAACTGGCCCGCCACCTGCAGACCAGCGTCGAGCAGGAGCGCAGCGCGATCGCGCGCGAGATCCACGACGACGTCGGCGGCTCGCTCACCGCGCTGAAGTTCGATCTCGCGTGGATCGAGCGCCATGCCGCGTCGGACGCGGTGCGCGCGCGCGCCGCATCGGCGCTGGACACGGTGAGCAACGCGATCGAGGCGAGCCAGCGCATCATGCACAACCTGCGTCCGGCGATCCTCGAGCAGGGGCTGGTGGCCGCGCTGCAGTGGATGGCCAGCCGCTTCGAGCGCCGCACCGGCATCCGCTGCAGCCTCTACACCAGCCGCGAGGCGCTGCAACTGCCGGCCGGCGTGCCGCTGGTGGCCTACCGCTTCGCGCAGGAGGCGCTGACCAATGTCAGCAAGCATGCGCAGGCCACGCGCGTGCGGCTGGACCTGATGTGCACGCCCGACATGCTGTCGCTCGAGGTGGCCGACGACGGCCGCGGCTTCGGCGCGCGCGAGCGCGCCAAGCCGGGAAGCTTCGGCCTGCGCGGGCTGGCCGAGCGCGCCGCCACCGTCGGCGGCTGGATCGACCTGTCCAGTTCGGCGCAGGGCACGACGCTGCTGCTGTCGGTGCCGCTGGCCGCCGACG
>JAFLDG010000487.1 GCA_017302495.1 Burkholderiales bacterium | reverse complement strand
CGCCGCAACCACCGGCGCCGGCGGCGGGGCCACCGGGGCAGGCGCCGGTGCCGGCGGCGCCGGCTGGTCGGGCAGCACGCCCTTGATCACCGGCTCCTGCTTGGCCTTGGCCTTCTCGCGCCGGGTGATGCCGACCTCCTCGTCCGGCTCCTCGATCATCGTGTAGCTGGCGCGGTAGCTGTCCAGCCGCGGGTCGTCCTGGCGCAGCCGCTCGAGCTTGTAGTTCGGCGTGTCGAGGTGCGGGTTCGGAATCAGCAGCACCGTCACGCGCTGCTTCAGCTCGATCTTCGTGATCTCGGTGCGCTTCTCGTTCAGCAGGAAGCTCGTCACCTCCACCGGCACCTGCACGTGCACGGCGGCGGTGCTGTCCTTCATCGACTCCTCCTGCACCATGCGCAGGATCTGCAGCGCGCTGGATTCGGTGTCGCGGATGTGGCCGGTGCCGTTGCAGCGCGGGCAGGTGATGTGGCTGCCTTCGGAGAGCGCCGGGCGCAGCCGCTGGCGGCTCAGCTCGAGCAGGCCGAACTTGCTGATCGAGCTGAACTGCACCCGCGCGCGGTCGCTGCGCAGCGCGTCGCGCAGCCGCATCTCGACCTCGCGCCGGTTCTTCGACTCGTCCATGTCGATGAAGTCGACGACGATCAGGCCGCCCAGGTCGCGCAGCCGCATCTGCCGGGCGATCTCGTCGGCGGCCTCGAGGTTGGTCCGGGTCGCGGTCTCCTCGATGTCGGTGCCGCGGGTGGCGCGCGCCGAGTTGACGTCGATCGACACCAGCGCCTCGGTGTGGTCGATGACGATCGCGCCGCCGCTCGGCAGGTTCACGGTGCGGCTGAACGCGGTCTCGATCTGGTGCTCGATCTGGAACCGGCTGAACAGCGGCGCGTCGTCGCGGTAACGCTTGACCCGCGCCGCCGTCTCCGGCATCACGTGGGTCATGAACTGCTTGGCCTGGTCGAAGATGTCGTCGGTGTCGATCAGGATCTCGCCGATGTCGGCGTGGAAGTAGTCGCGGATCGCGCGGATGACGAGGCTCGACTCCTGGTAGATCAGGAACGCGCCCTTGCCGGCCTTGGCCGCGCCGTCGATCGCGTCCCACAGCTTGAGCAGGTAGTTCAGGTCCCACTGCAACTCGGCGGCCGAGCGGCCGATGCCGGCGGTGCGTGCGATCAGGCTCATCCCTTTCGGGTACTCGAGCTGGTCCATCGCGTCCTTCAGCTCTTCCCGGTCTTCGCCCTCGATGCGCCGGCTCACGCCGCCGCCGCGCGGGTTGTTCGGCATCAGCACCAGGTAGCGGCCGGCCAGGCTGACGAAGGTGGTCAGCGCCGCGCCCTTGTTGCCGCGCTCCTCCTTCTCGACCTGCACCAGCAGCGCGTCGCCTTCGCGGATCGCGTCCTGGATGCGCGCGTTCTTGGCCTCGACGCCGTCGCGGAAGTAGTTCTTCGAGATCTCCTTGAACGGCAGGAAGCCGTGGCGGTCCTCGCCGTAGTCGACGAAGCAGGCCTCGAGCGACGGCTCGACGCGCGTCACCACCGCCTGGTAGATGTTGCCCTTGCGCTGCTCGCGCCCCTCGATCTCGGTCTCGAAGTCGACCAGCTTCTGCCCGTCGACGATCGCCAGCCGCCGCTCCTCTTGCTGCGTGGCGTTGATCAGCATGCGCTTCATCGTGTCTCCATCCGCCGCGCCGCCTTCTCGGGGCGGCACGGCCCTGCTGGCCGACGCCCTCGGCGGCGGCCGAACCGATGCAGGAGCAACGCAGGTGGACCCGGGGTCGCGAATCGCCCTGGACTGCCTTCGGCGTCGGCCCGGGGCCGGCGCCTGCAGGGCAGCGTTGGCGCGGGCGTGTCAGCGAAGCGCGCGTTGCGCGCCGGGGGCGGCCGGTCCGCCGGGCTGCATCGTGTGCAGCAGCCCGCGGCCGCCGGGCAACTCGGCGTCGAGCCGGGACCGGGCAATGCGGGGGTGGGCGGAAAGGGCGGTCGGCATGCGCGGCGAGATCGTCGCTGGACGCTGCGGCGCAAGCGCGGCTCATTCAGGGCCGTCTCGCGCCGGTGAAATTTCGGTTGCCTTCGGAAAGGCCGGGTTCGGTTGCGTTCCTCGTGGGTCGATCGCCGAAGGCCGCCGCGTCACTTCGGGACCGCGGCCTGCCGCCGGACGACCGGCCTTGCATCACCTGACGCGGGCGGCCGCCATGGCCACCCGCGCTGCTCCGCCCGGGACCGCGGCCGTGCCGCGTAAACTGCGGCAAATCAAGCACTTAGGCAATCGAACGTGAGCCCGCGCATTATAGGCGGCAAAGCCCGGCCGGCCGCTGCGCAAGGCGGCGCCGGCCGCTCCCGCGGGCCGGCGCCGGCCGTGGCATCGGTCACGGCCGCGTCGGTGCGCCACCTGCGCGTGGACGAGGGCAGCGCCGGTCAGCGGCTCGACAACTTCCTGCTGCGCGAGCTCAAGGGCGTGCCGAAGTCGCATGTCTACCGGGTGATCCGCTCGGGCGAGGTCCGCGTGAACCGCGGCCGGGCGAGCGCCGACGTGCGCCTGGCCGGCGGCGACGAGGTGCGGGTGCCGCCGTTGCGCATCGCCGAGCGTCCGGACGCGGCCGCCGTGCCGGCGCGCGAGTTCGCGCTGCTGCACGAGGACGACGAACTGCTGGCGATCGACAAGCCGGCCGGCGTCGCGGTGCACGGCGGCAGCGGCGTCGACTTCGGCGTGATCGAGCAGCTGCGCCGGGCGCGGCCGCAGGCGCGCTTCCTCGAGCTGGTGCACCGGCTCGACAAGGAGACTTCGGGCGTGCTGCTGCTGGCGAAGAAGCGCTCGGCGCTGACCCCGCTGCAGGACCAGTTCCGCGCGCGCGGCACCGAGAAGATCTACCTGGCCCTCGTCGCCGGCGCCTGGCCCGCGCGGCTGAAGGTGATCGACCAG
>JAFLDG010000486.1 GCA_017302495.1 Burkholderiales bacterium | reverse complement strand
ACGGCGGGCCCGACGACGTTGATCCACGCGGCCTTGCCGCGATGGGCGCCCGCCAGGCCGAAGAACGCCTGGATGGCGGCGAGGACGAGCGCGAGTACCAGCGCGAAATGACCGAGTTCGGGGATCATGACTTGCCGCCGGCGCCCTGAGCGGCGCGCCCGAGGTCGGGGCGCTCCGGGCTTGCGGCCGGGCACGCGCCGGCCGAAGATCGCTACCGTCGCACCCGGGGCCGAACATGAACGCACCCACGACCGCGCCGCTGCAACTGCACGTCCCGGAGCCCAGCGGCCGCCCGGGGCACGAAACCGACTTCTCGTACCTGCGCGTCGCGCCGGCCGGCCAGGTGCGGCGGCCGCCGGTGGACGTGCTGCCGGGCAAGACCTCGGACCTGGCGCACACGCTGATCCGCGTGCTCGACCCGGAGGGCCGCGCCGTCGGCGCCTGGGTGCCGGAGGCCGACGCGGCGCTGCTGCGGCGCGGGCTGCGCGCGATGATGCGCACGCGCGCCTTCGACGCCCGGATGCTGATCGCGCAGCGGCAGAAGAAGATCTCGTTCTACATGCAGAGCCTGGGCGAGGAAGCGATCGCCTGCGCGCACGCGCTCGCGATCGAGCCCGGCGACATGTGCTTCCCGACCTACCGCCAGCAGGGGCTGCTGCTCGCGCGCGACGACATCCCGCTGGTCGAGCTGATCTGCCAGTTGATGAGCAACGCGCGCGACCCGCTGCGCGGCCGCCAGCTGCCGGTGATGTACTCGTACAAGCGCGCCGGCTTCTTCTCGATCAGCGGCAACCTCGCGACCCAGTTCATCCAGGCGGTCGGGTGGGCGATGGCCTCGGCGATCAAGGGCGACACGCGGGTCGCGTCGGCCTGGATCGGCGACGGCTCCACGGCGGAAGCCGACTTCCACACCGCGCTGACCTTCGCCCACGTCTACCGCGCGCCGGTGATCCTGAACGTGGTCAACAACCAGTGGGCGATCTCGACCTTCCAGGCGATCGCCGGCGGCGAGGCGACGACCTTCGCCGCGCGCGGCGTCGGCTGCGGCATCGCGTCGCTGCGCGTCGACGGCAACGACTTCCTCGCCGTGCTGGCGGCGTCGCGCTGGGCGGCCGAGCGCGCCCGCCGCAACCTGGGGCCGACGCTGATCGAGTGGGTCACCTACCGCGCCGGCCCGCACTCCACCTCCGACGACCCGGCGCGCTACCGCCCCGCCGACGACTGGAAGCGTTTCCCGCTCGGCGACCCGATCGAACGGCTGAAGCAGCACCTGATCACGATCGGCGCCTGGTCCGACGCCGAGCACGAAGCGGCGAAGAGCGCGCTCGAGGCCGAGGTGAGCGCCGCGCTGAAGGAGGCCGAACGCTACGGCGGCGCGCTGATCGACAACCACGTGCCGCCGATCGAGTCGATGTTCGAGGACGTCTACAAGGACATGCCGGCGCACCTGCAGCAGCAGCTGGCGCAGGCGCGCGCCGAGTGGCAGCGCGCCACCGCGGGCGGGAGCTGAAACCATGGCCCGGATGACGATGATCCAGGCGCTGCGCTCGGCGATGGACGTGATGCTCGAGCGCGATCCGAACGTCGTGGTCTACGGCCAGGACGTCGGCTACTTCGGCGGCGTCTTCCGCTGCACCGACGGGCTGCAGGCGAAGTACGGCACGGCGCGCGTGTTCGACGCGCCGATCTCCGAAGGCGGCATCGTCGGCACCGCGATCGGCATGGCGGCCTACGGGCTGCGGCCGGTGGTCGAGGTGCAGTTCGCCGACTACTTCTACCCGGCGTCGGACCAGATCGTGTCCGAGGCCGCGCGGCTGCGCTACCGCTCGGCCGGCGACTTCCATGCGCCGATCACGATCCGCATGCCCTGCGGCGGCGGCATCTACGGCGGCCAGACGCACAGCCAGAGCCCGGAGGCGCTGTTCACGCACGTCTGCGGCATCCGCACCGTGATGCCGAGCAACCCGTACGACGCGAAGGGGCTGCTGATCGCGGCGATCGAATGCGACGACCCGGTGATCTTCCTCGAGCCGAAGCGGCTGTACAACGGCCCCTTCGACGGCCACCACGAGCGCCCGGTGGTGCCGTGGGCGCAGCATCCGGCGAGCGAGGTGCCCGAAGGCCACTACCGCGTGCCGCTGGACAGCGCCGCGGTCGTGCGCGCCGGCGGCGCGGTGACCGTGCTCGCCTACGGCACGATGGTCTTCGTGTCCGAGGCCGCGGCTGCGGAGACCGGCATCGACGCCGAGATCATCGACCTGCGCACGCTCTGGCCGCTCGACCTGCCGGCCGTCGTCGCGTCGGTGAAGAAGACCGGCCGCTGCGTGATCGTGCACGAGGCGACGCGCACCAGCGGCTTCGGCGCCGAGCTCGCGGCGCTCGTCCAGGAGCATTGTTTCTATCACCTCGAGGCGCCGATCGAGCGTGTGACCGGCTGGGACACGCCGTACCCGCATGCGCTCGAGTGGGCGTACTTCCCGGGCCCGGCGCGGGTCGGCGCGGCGCTGCGGCGCGCGGTCGAAGGCTGAAGCGCGATGAGCACGAACCTGCACGTCATCAAGGTGCCCGATGTCGGCGAAGGCATCGCCGAGGTCGAGTTGGTCGAATGGCACGTGAAGCCGGGCGACCCGGTGGCCGAGGACCAGGTGCTCGCCACGGTGATGACCGACAAGGCGAGCGTCGAGATCCCGTCGCCGGTGGCCGGCCGCGTGGCCGCGCTCGGCGGCGAGGTCGGCACGATGCTCGCGGTCGGCAGCGAGCTGATCCGCATCGACAAGGGCGGCGCCGCGGGCGCGGGCGAAGCGGCGGCCGGGGCGATGGCGGCGCCGTCGTCATCGCCGTCGGCACCGCCGTCACCGTCACTGGCACCGTCGCCGGCACCGGTACCGGCACCGGCGCCGTCGCCGATCCCGATGACGCCACCTGCGCCGGCGGCACATCACGCGCCGTCGAGTGCACCCGCATCGGCGGCCGCACCGGCGGCCGGG
>JAFLDG010000485.1 GCA_017302495.1 Burkholderiales bacterium | reverse complement strand
CGCGCGGCGCCGGGTGCGCACGCCGCCGCTGCCGCGCCGTCGGGCGTGAACGCCGCCCGCCGCCGTCAACCGTTGCGGAAGATGAAGCTGTACGCGTTCAGCGCCGGCACGCCGCCGAGATGCGCGTACAGCACGCGCGAGCCCTCGGGGAACTCGCCGCGGCGCACCCTCTCGATCATGCCGTGCGCCGACTTGCCCTCGTACACCGGGTCGGTGAGCATCGCCTCCTGGCGCGCGCACAGCCGGATCGCCTCCAGCGTGCCTTCGTTCGGCAGCCCGTACTCGGGGCCGCCGAAACGCTCGTCGAGCACGATGTCCTGCTCGGTGATCGGCCGGCCCGGGTCCACCAGCTCGGCGGTGTGCCTGGCGATACGCAGGATCTGCGCCCGCGTGGCCGCGGGCTTGGCCGACGCGTCGATGCCGATCACGCGGTCGGCCCGGCCGTCGGCGGCGAAGCCCACCACCATGCCGGCCTGGGTGCTGCCGGTGACCGAGCAGACGACGATGTAGTCGAAGCGGAAGCCGAGTTCGGCCTCCTGCTGCCGCACCTCCTCGGCGAAGCCGACGAAGCCGAGCCCGCCCAGCGGGTGCTCGGAGCAGCCGGCCGGGATCGGAAACGGCTTGCCGCCGGCGCGGCGCACGTCCGCCATCGCCTGCTCCCAGCTCGGCCGGATGCCGATGTCGAAGCCGGCCGCGTCGAGCCGGACGTCGGCACCCAGGATCCGCGACAGTTCGATGTTGCCGACGCGGTCGTACACCGCATCGGAATAGTTGACCCAGTTCTCCTGCACCAGCACGCACTTCAGGCCCAGGTGCGCGGCCACCGCCGCCACCTGCCGCGTCTGGTTCGACTGGATGCCGCCGATCGACACCAGGGTGTCGTAGCCGCCGGCCAGCGCCTCGGGGATCAGGTATTCGAGCTTGCGGATCTTGTTGCCGCCGAAGGCGAGCGGGCTGTTGCAGTCCTCGCGCTTGGCGTAGAGCCGGACCTTGCCGCCGAGATGCGCGCTCAGGCGCGGCAGCGGCTGGATCGGCGTCGGGCCGAAGGTGAGCGGATGGCGCGGGAACTTGTGCAGATTCATGGCGGGCGGCGTGGCAGTGGGTGGCGGGAGGCCGGGTTTCGGTCGGTTCGGCACAGGAGCCCTGGAAACCGGTGGCGATGAACGGAATGCTATCGGCGCTCCTTCGCAACGGGGTTGCGAAAGCACCGCCGTTTACAGTCGACGCATCGCCACCGGCGGCGGCACGCCGAGAAAGCGTTGATCCATGGCCGTGAATCGAGCAACGAAGTTGCGCCGTGCGACGGAAGCGTTGCCCGGCGGTCCCGCCCTCGACCGCACCGACCGCGCGATCCTGCGTGCGCTGCAGCGCGACGCGTCGCTGTCCAACGTCGCGCTCGCGGCCAAGGTACATCTGAGCCCGGCCGCCTGCCTGCGCCGCGTCGAGCGGCTGAAGCGGTCGGGGCTGATCCGCGGCATCGTCGCGCTGCTCGACCCGGCGGCGCTCGATCTCGGCATGCTGGTCGTGATCGGCGTCGTGCTCGACCGGTCGACGCCGGAGTCCTTCGCGGCCTTCGAGAAGGCGGTGCAGAAGGTGCCCGGCTGCCTCGAGTGCCTGGTCGTCACCGGCGAGTTCGACTACTTCGTCGTCGTGCGCACGCGCGACAACGAGGCGTTCAACCGGCTGCACGCGCAGGAGCTGCTGTACCTGCCCGGCGTGCGCCAGATCCGCACCTTCGTCGCGCTGAAGCAGGTGCTGTCGACGACCGAGCTGCCGATCGGGTAGGCGGCGGCGAACCGCGTCCGCGGCGTCGCTCCGGGCTGCGGCCGGGCCGGGCCGCGGCACGCGCGCGGCGGTCGCCCGTCGTCCGCGTGCCGCAGCGCCCGATACCATGCCGGCGATGGACGGCACGCTGTGGCTGCTGATCGGTGGGGCCGCGCTCGCCGGGCTGGTGCAGGGGCTGTCGGGCTTCGCGTTCGCGATGGTCGCGATGTCGGTCTGGGTCTGGGGCCTGGAGCCGCGCACCGCGGCGACGCTGGCGATCTTCGGCGGCCTGGTCGGGCAGGTGCTGCAGCTGTTCACGGTGCCGCGCACGCCGAAGCTGGCGGTGCTGGGCCCGTACCTGCTCGGCGCCGCAGCCGGCGTGCCGCTCGGCCTGGCGCTGCTGCCGCACCTCGACCTGGCGCTGTTCAAGCTGCTGCTCGGCAGCTTCCTCGTGCTGTGCTGCCCGGCGCTGCTGCTCGCGCACCGGCTGCCGGCGGTGCACGGCGGCGGTCGCGGCGCCGATGCGCTGGTCGGCCTGGCCGGCGGCGTGATGGGCGGCCTCGGCGGTTTCAGCGGCGTGCTGCCGACGCTGTGGTCCACGCTGCGCGGCTACGACCGCGACCTGCAGCGCGGCGTGATCCAGAACTTCAGCCTGGCCACCTTGAGCGCGGCGCTGCTGGTGCAGTTCGCCAGCGGCGCGGTCACGCGTGCGCTGCTGCCGCAGATGGCGGTCGTCGTCGTCGCGCTGCTCGTGCCGTCGCTGCTCGGCACCCGGCTGTACCGCGGGCTGGACGTCGCCGCGTTCCGCCGGGTGGTGTTGTTCGTGCTGTCGGCGTCGGGGCTGGCGATGCTCGGCTCGGGGCTGGCCGGCGTGCTCGGCCGCTGACGTCTTTGATGCTGCAATGCAACAATAGGCCATGAAGACCCGCCGCCGCTCCTCCTCGCATCGCCTGGCCGCGCAGGCCGTCGAACTGTCGCTCGCCGCGCCGCAGGTGGTCGCGCACCGCGTCGCGCGGATGGCGCGCGCCGGCGCGGCGCCGTCCGCCGCCGATCGGCGCGAGTTCACGCGCATGGGTGCCGAGAAGGTCGCGGCCTTCTGGCAGTCGTGGTTCGCGATGAGTCAGTCGGCCTGGCAGCAGCAATGGCAGCTCTGGGCCGGCCTGTGGTCGTGGCCCGTGGCTCGGGGGACGGGGCGGCGCACGCCGGCGGCCGCGGGCGGGCTGGCCG
>JAFLDG010000484.1 GCA_017302495.1 Burkholderiales bacterium | reverse complement strand
GCGCCAGGCCCGACGCCGCGAGCGCGGCTTCGATCGCGCGCTGCAGCGCGGCGCCTTCGTCGTCCACCGGCAGCAGGCCGAGGCTGTCGCCGGCGTTGCCGACGCCGAGCACCTCGCCGAGCACGGTGGCGCCACGCTCGGCGGCCGCAGCCTCGGTCTCGAGCATCAGCGCGGCGGCGCCCTCGCCCATCGTGCTGCCGTCGTGCGTGGCATCGAACGGTCGCAGGCCGGTGCCCGAGACCAGGCCGACGCGCTGGTAGTACAGCAGCGCCTGCGGCTCGATCGGCGCGTCGTGCGCGACCGCGAGCGCGCGCGTGCACTCGCCGGCACGCAGCGCCTCGGCGGTCTCGGCCAGCGCGAGCAGGCCGCTGACGCTGTGGTGCGTGATGCAGGCGTTCGGCCCTTTGAGGCCATGGCGGATGCCGACGTGGCCGAGCACGTTGTTCGGCAGCGCGGTCAGCAGCCACATCGGGTTCACGGTGGCGCTCAGTTCCCGGCCGAAGGCGTCGAGCCGGCCGCCGGCGGCGGCGATCAGCGGCAGGTAGTCGTACTGGTTCGAGAAGTTGCCGCTGCCCGAGCCGACGAAGACGCCGGTGCTGTCGGCCGCCAGCGTGGCCGCGGCTTCGTCCAGCCCGGCGCGCCAGCCGTTCAGCCCCGACTGCTCGAGCGCGCGGTCGGCGGCGTAGAGGCCGAACACGTCGCTGCGGCGGATGAACTTCAGCAGCTTGCGGTCGCCGGTGAGCTTGGCGGCGTGGTAGTCGGCCACCTCGGCGGCGATGCGCACCGGCCAGCCGGTGGTGTCGAAGCCTTCGATGGTCCGGATCGCCGAGGTGCCGGCCTGCACCGCGGCCAGCACCTCGTCCGGCGTGCGGCCGGCGCCGCAGATCGCGCCGCAGCCGGTGATGACGATGCGGGGGGCGCTCACTGGAATACCCTCCGCACGGCGTGCTCCGGGATGAGCGCTTGGGAGCGGCCCGGCGTGCTCATGTCACAGGCCCTTCGCGACGAGCGCGTCGGTCTCGTCGGGGCGGCGGAAGGCGAGGCAGCTGTTCGACCCGCCGAAGCCGAGCGAGTTGGACAGCACCAGCCGCACGCGCTGTTCGCGCGGCGCGTCGCGCACGATGTTCACGTCGCAGTCCGGATCCAGCTGGCGCAGGTTGGCACTCGGCGGCAGCAGGCCGTGGTGCACCGCCAGCGAGCACACCGCGGCCTCGACCGCGCCGGCCGCGGCGATCAGGTGGCCCATCACGCTCTTCGTCGAGCTGACGGCCACGCGCTGCCAGTCGTCGCCGAAGACCGCGCGCACCGCCGCGCATTCGCTGCGGTCGTTCATCGGCGTCGAGGTGCCGTGCGCGTTCAGGTAGTCGACCTCGGCCAGCGTCGCGCCGGCATCGGCCACCGCCTGGCGCATCGCCTGGATCGGGCCGTCGCCGGACGGGTGCGAGTCGGTGATGCGGTAGCTCGACAGCGAGTTGCCGTCGCCGGCCAGTTCGGCGTAGATGCGCGCACCGCGGGCGCGCGCGGCGGCCCAGTCCTCGACCACGAGGAAGCCGGCGCCTTCGCCGAGCACGAAGCCGTTGCGCGTGGCGTCGAAGGGCCGGCTCGCGCGCTCGGGCGTGTCGTTGTCCGGCGAGACCGCACCGAGCAGGCAGAAGCCCGCCAGCCCGACCGGGTTGATCATCGAATCGAAGCCGCCGACCAGCACCCGGTCCGCCACGCCGCGGCGGATCAGCTTCAGCGCGGTGCCCACCGCTTGGCCGCCGGACGCGCAGGCGGTGTGTACCGAGCTCGAATAACCGCCGATGCCGAACACACGCGCGAGCAGCGCGGCCCCGGCGGCGCTCTGGCTGCGGCAGAAGGCCACCGGGTCGGCGGCCGAGCCGCCGGCCGCGAGCAGCCGGGCGGTGTCGAGGCCGCCGTCGGGCGCGGCCTCGGCCTGGACCTCGGCCAGCTCGTCGTAGGTCACGCCCATCATGCCGGTGCCGACGACGCAGCCCCAGCGGGCCGCGTCGGCCGCGGTCGGCCGGACGCCGGCATCGGCCAGCGCCTGCGCCGCGGCGACGAGCGCGAAGCGGTGCGAGCGGTTCGCGAACTTGACACGCTTCGGGTCGCCGGCGGCGGCCCGCACCGCGGCGTCGCTCAGGCCCTTGACCTCGGCCGCGATCCGGGTGGAGAAGCCGCTCGCGTCGAAGCTCGCGATCGGCGCGACCCCGGTCTTCATCGCCAGCAGTGCGGCCCAGGTCGAGGCGACATCGTTGCCGGCGGGCGTGACCAGGCCGAGCCCGGTAATCGCGGCGCGGCGGCGCGGGGCGGTCATCGCGCGGCCCTTTGCACCACCGGCTGCGGCGCAGGTACGCGGGGCCGGTGCGGCAGGTTCATCGCGCATCTCCCGCCGCGGCGAACAGCCGCGCACCGGCGACGGCCTTGCCGTCCTCGCCGCGCGCGCCGAGCTTGAGCCGCACGCCGCCGGCGTCGGCACCGATCAGTTCGGCGCTGCAGTCGAGCACCGCGCCCGGCGGCGTGAAGGCGCGGATCTTCACGTCGCGCACCTCGCGCACGGCCGGGTTCGCGCCGGGCAGCGCCTCGGCCGCAACCGCCAGGCCGAGCCCGGCCAGCGCGTCGAGCAGCAGCGTGCCCGGATACACCGGCTTGCGCGGGAAGTGGTCGCCGAACAGCGGCGCATCGGCCGGCACGCGCAGCCGCGCGGCGCGGCGCTTGCCGGGTTCGTGCTCGACGGCGTCGAAGCTCGGCTCGGGCACGCCGCCGAAGCGGCCGGCGGGGGCGCCGGCGCCTTCGAGCAGCGCCAGGTCCGCCCGCAACGCGTCGGGGTCGTCGAACTCGGCCAGCGGCAGCATCGGGCCGACGCAATCGACCAGTTCGATCGCGAGCTTGCCGCCGATGGTCGCCCGGCCGCCGTAGGCCACCGCTTCGGCGTCGCAGCGCACGATCTGCGCCTGCAGCTCGAGGATGTCGCCGGGCCGCACGTCCGCGT
>JAFLDG010000483.1 GCA_017302495.1 Burkholderiales bacterium | reverse complement strand
GGCCTCGGCACGATGCCGGCGCCGGTGCCGGCCGGGCTGCCGTCGCAGCTGCTCGAACGCCGGCCCGACGTGGTGGCCGCCGAGCGCCGCGTCGCGATCGCGTTCAACCGCGTCGGCGAGGCGAAGGCGGCGCTGCTGCCGCGCATCAGCCTGACGGCCGGCGGCAGCAGCATCTCGAGCGACCTGTTCGTGCTCCAGGACCGCAACAACCCGGCCTGGGGCTTCGGCGCGAACCTGTTCGCGCCGCTGTACCAGGGCGGTGCCTTGCGCGCGCAGGTCGACGTGCGCGACGCCGAGCAGAAGGCCGCGATCGCCGCCTTTGCGGGCATCGGCCAGCGGGCCTTCGGCGAGGTCGAGAACGCACTCGCCGCCGAGTTCGCGCTCGCCGACCGCGGCGCGGCGCTGGAGCAGCAGGTGCGCGACAGCGAACGCGCGCTCGAACTCGCGCAGGTGCAGTACCGCGTCGGCAGCGTCGACCTGCGCACCGTGCAGAGCAAGCAGATGACGCTGTACTCGGCGCGCTCGACCGCGCTGCGGGTGCAGACCGAACGCCGCGCGCAGCGCATCAACCTGCACCTGGCGCTCGGCGGCTCGTTCGACGACCTGCCGGCGGTTCCGGTCGCGGCGCGCTGACTGCGATCCTTTCCCCTGGAGACCCGGCGATGAGCAACAAGGGCAAGAAGCGCGGCGACGCGGACGAGGCGCCGGCGGCGGCCGAACCCGTGGCCGACGAAGCCGCGGCGCCCGCCGCGAAGCAGGAGCTGTCGACCAAGGCCTACGACAAGGCGCTGAAGAAGCTGCACGTCGAGCTGGTCAAGCTGCAGCAGTGGGTCGTGGCCAAGGGCCTGAAGGTGTGCATCGTGTTCGAGGGCCGCGACGGCGCCGGCAAGGGCGGCACGATCAAGGCGATCACCGAGCGCGTCAGCCCGCGCGTGTTCCGCGTCGTCGCGCTGCCGGCGCCGACCGAGCGCGAGAAGAGCCAGATGTACTTCCAGCGCTACATGCCGCACCTGCCGGCCGCCGGCGAGGTCGTGATCTTCGACCGCAGCTGGTACAACCGCGCCGGCGTCGAACGGGTGATGGGCTTCTGCAGCGACGAGCAGGCCGACGAGTTCCTGCGCGGCGTGCCGTTGGTCGAACGCGCGATGGTCAACTCCGGGATCATCCTGCTGAAGTACTGGCTCGAGGTCAGCCCCGACGAGCAGACACGCCGGCTGAAGGGCCGCTTCACCGACGGCCGCAAGCTCTGGAAGCTGTCGCCGATGGACATGAAGTCGTACAGCCGCTGGTACGACTACTCGCGCGCCCGCGACGCGATGTTCGGCGCGACCGACACCGAGCACGCGCCGTGGTACGTCGCGCAGTCCGACCGCAAGAAGAACGTGCGCCTCAACATCATCCAGCACCTGCTGAGCAAGGTGCCCTACGAGGAACTGCCGCGCGAGAAGATCGTGCTGCCGAAACGGCAGAAGCGCGGCGGCTACGTCGAATCGGACCACCCGCTGCGCACGGTGCCCGAGGTGTTCTGAAGCCCGCACGGCACGCCGATCGACGATGACTGCGCCCGATCCGGACACCCGCTACCGCCAGCCGATCCGGCTGCGCGACGGCCGGCCGGCGCTGATCCGCGCGCTGCACGCCGACGACCTCGGCCGGCTCGAGCGCGCGTTCGCGCAGCTCGACCGGCAAACGATCTACACCCGCTTCTTCGGCCACCGCAAGGGGCTGACCGACGCCGAGCGCGCGGCGATCGCCCGCAACGACTTCGTCCGGCGCGCGCACCTGCTGGTGACGGTCGGCGAAGGCGACGACGAGGTCGTCATCGGCAGCGGGCTGTACGTCGTCGACCGCGAGGCCGACCCGTCGAGCGCGGAAGTCGCCTTCGTGGTCGAGGAGGACTACCAGGGCCAGGGGCTGGCGGGCGCCCTGCTGCGCGCACTCGTCGACGTCGCGCGCCGCCACGGCCTGCGCCGCTTCACCGCCGAGGTGCTGGCGCACAACGCGCCGATGCTCGCGGTGTTCAAACGCTGCGGGCTGCCGATGACGAGCCGCAGCGAATCGGGCATCGTCAAGCTCGCCTTCGAACTGCCGCAGCCGGACGCCTGATGCGGGCCCCGGGCCACACCGGACCGCTGGGGTCCGCTGGCGGCCCTGAGCGGGTGTCCGGGAGGTCTGCTCTTCTCGCTGCGTTGTTGTCGCGACCGAGAGGCAAAGCCGACGGGCGCGTTGGACGGAACAGTTTCGCCCGACTTGTTCCACCAGCCCCACCACGCTGCCTTGCTGACCCCGATGATCTCCTGGTGCAGCCGAATCGTGTCACCGGCCGGGAGCGCCAGGTCCCGGAGTCTCAGCGCGATGATTGTTGTGTCGTAAGCCGGATGGGTTGCCATGGGGTCCTATCCTTGTCGTCAAGCATTTCGGCGGCACCGAGACGACGGTGGGGTGAAAGCACGTGCTGAGATCGGCCATCAGTCTAGCGGCGGTGCGTCGGCGATGAAGCGGCTCCCGCTCGTCCATAAGCATCGGCCGCCTTGCTCACCTCGCGCCAGCCGGCGCGGCACTGAGCCAGAAGATCATCGCCGTGACGCTGCCGTTCATGGCAGCTTTGAACAGCGCCTTGGCCATCACGGTGTTGGCATCCATGCCGCAGCTGTCCATTGCACGGATCGCGCCCAGTTCGATGAACAACGCAAATCGAGCGCTTCACCGATCCGTCGCTCACGCTGCCGCTCGACGGCGTGCTCGACGGCCTGCGTTCCGATCTCCGCTGACCCGATCGATCCACCTCCTTGCGGCGGCGGACCGGATCGAGGCTGTGCGGACTTTGGGGCGGACCGACGATAGAGCCCTCACGTCGGGCATCGAAGTTGCGGCAACGGGGAGATCTCGATCATCGCGGCCAGAGTGCCCGCAGGCGGGGCCGTTGCAGCCCCTTACGCCGCGCCCGGCCGCGGCGCGAGAATGCCACGCCATGCGCCGCCGCGCGGGCCGCGCG
>JAFLDG010000482.1 GCA_017302495.1 Burkholderiales bacterium | reverse complement strand
CCCATGCGCGGCTGCTGCAAGCCGGCGTCGCCGACCTGCGCGAGCACTTCGCCGAGCGGCAGCAGGCCGAACGCGCTCGCAAGGCCGCCGAGCTGGCCGCCGCCGACGCGGCGCGCGCCGCGGCCGAACGCGGCACGCTGGCCGACATGCTCGCAGCCTACGTCGCCACGCTCGGCGAGCGGCCGGCCGCGCGCGACGCGCGCATCATGTTCCGGCTGCACGTGGCCGATGCCTTTCCGGCGCTGGCACGACAGCAGGCCGCGACGGTCGAGCCCGAGCAGGCGCGCGACGTGCTCGCGAAGCTGATCGAGGCCGGCAAGGGCCGCACCGCCGCGAAGTTACGCGCCTACCTGCGCGCCGCCTACGCGACCGCGATGCGCGCCCGGTTCGATCCCAAGACCGGCGGCGCCTTCGCCGCGTTCGGCGTGCGCACGAACCCGATCGAGCCGCTGCCGGCGCTGACCGAGTACAGCCGCGCGCTCGACCGCGCGCTGACGCTGCCCGAGCTGCGCGCGTTCTGGCGCCGGCTCGAGGCGCAACCGGCCTGCGCGGCGCGCGACTTCGTGCAATGCCTGCTCCTACTCGGCGGGCAGCGGCCGGCGCAACTGCTGCGCGTGACCCGCGCCGATGTCGACCTGACCGGCGGCACGGTCACGCTGTTCGACCCGAAGGGCCGCAAGCGCTCGGCGAACCCGCGGCCGCACGTGGTGCCGATCGTGGCCGAGGCGTTGCCGTTGATCGAGCGGCGGGCGCTGCTGTGCGCCGGGCCGTCGGCGCCGCTGTTTTCGGCGACCGGCAAGGTCGCGCTGCGCGATGGCACCGCGTCGCGGCTGGTGCGCATGCTGGTCGCCGCGATGGCCGCGGCCGCAGAGCTGGAACAAGGGCCGTTCGCGATGCGCGACCTGCGCCGCACGGCCGAAACGCACCTGGCCGCGCTCGGCGTGTCGAAGGACGTGCGCGCGCACTTGCTGTCGCACGGCATCAGCGGGGTGCAGGCCGCGCACTATGACCGGCATTCGTACCTCCCCGAGAAGCGCGCCGCGCTCGAGCTGTGGGCGCGCCGGCTGACCGGCAAGGATGCGCCGGCCGTGGTCACGCTGCCGCGGCGGCGCGCGCGCAGCCGGCCGTAGCTCGGGGCGCGCATCGGCAAGCGGCGTCGGCCGATGGGCTGCCCGCCCCGGCGCTGTTCGGTTTTCGCTAGAAACCGAACGCTTGCGGCACTTACCGTCCGGCCCATTGCGGTACTTCGCGGAGTTGGACGGATGGGCAAGGAACGGGGCGGCGCTCTAGCGCGACTGCCAGAGCATCTCCACCCTGAGCAGCGCCTGACCGCTGCGCAGGCGATGCAACTGAGCGGCCGGGGCAGGTCGCGCTTCTACGAAGACGTGAAGCGCGGTGCGCTGCCGCAGCCCGAGCGCGATGGGCCGCGCTTCGTGCGCTGGCGGGCGGGAACTTTGATCGAGGCGCTGAACCGCGGCTCTCGGCCGTGATGAGCGCGCTCTGCATTGCCGCAGTTTGGCGCGCTCGCATCGTTCCGTCAGGCCGCAAGTTGGTGGCCGCGTCACTTGCCGATCGCGCTGATGACGACGGTGGGTCTATCTGGTTCTCGAAAGAGAAGATCGCAGAGCGCTGCAGCATGTCGCCGCGTCAAGTGCAAACGCACCTTGGCAGACTGGTCGACGCCGGCATTCTTGAAATCGCTCGCGCCGCAACGCAGCACCACCCGGTGCACTATCGCCTGTCGCTGCGAAGGCTCGACGAACTCGTCCCGGGCGATGGTGCCAGCCAGGGGAGAAGCACAGCGCTGCCGGGGGAGAAGCACAGCGCTGCCAGGGGAGAAGCACAGCGCTGCCAGGGGAGAAGCGCAGCGCTGCCAGGGGAGCAGCCAGCTTCTCCCGATACCCCCCAAGACGTCCGAAGAGACGTCTTGGGGGGGGAGGCTTCCGCGGTTGTCCCGCCCGGAGGCGTGACAACCGCGACGCCGCCGGCACCGCCGCCCGGGGTCGACCCTGCCGCTTGGCGCCGGCTGCTTGCGGCCCGCCCCGACTTGAATGCCGCCGATGTTGCCGAGGCGGCCTGGCTCCACCTTGCGAGCGGCTGCGACGCTGAGGCGCTGGGCCGTGCTGTCGACGCGCTGCGCCTGAACCGGCACCATCGAAGCCTGTCGCCGATCTACCGGCGCACCCCCCCGGCCAGAAAACCAAAGACCGCTTTGGAAGGTGCGGGCAGCCCTGCCGTGCCGGCGCCGGCGCCGAAGCCCGCCGCCATCGCGGCGCGGCAGTTCGTGCCCCCGCCGCTGCGCGGGATGCCGCCGCACCCGGTGCAGTCGGCATGGCGGTCGATCACCCGCGGACGCGCGGCGAACCGCGAAGAGCGCGACCGCCTGGCCGAAACGCTGCGGCGCCAGTACCCGCAGCACTTCGCTGCCGTCGCGGCGCGGCCAGGCTATGGCCCGGTGCTGGTCGCCGACGAAGCGGACGTAGCAGGGATGCTCGCTCTGCTCGGCTCGGCGCGCGACGCGATCGCAGCCCGCGTCGCGCGCGAGCAGTCGCAAGGGGCGGCGGCGGCATGACGACGACGCGGCACGAGCTGCGGGCCGGCGGCCCCTGGCGTCGCGGGTCCTTCCAGCGACCAAAAGAAGACGGGTGATTCGAGGCCCGAAGCGTTCGTAGCTATCACCTTTTTATGGGCCATTGCTAGACCCTATTGCTACTCCCAGTCCAGAAAGGATGTTCCCATGACCCCTTCCGACGCTGCTGCCCCGGCCGCGTTTGCCCGGCTGGTCGGCATCAGCCGGCAGGCCGTGGTCGAACTGCAGCTCCGCGGCACGCTGACCCGCGGCGCGACGCTCGGCCGGTGGCTCCGCGAGTACACCGGGCAGTTGCGCGCCACGGCCGCCGGCCGTGCCGGCGCGCTGACGGATTCGCGGCGCCTGCTCGACGAGGCGCGCGCCGCCGAGGTCGCCGCCCGAAACGCTGAGCGCCGGCGCACGATGGCC
>JAFLDG010000481.1 GCA_017302495.1 Burkholderiales bacterium | reverse complement strand
CGGCCGCCGGCGCCTCGGCCGGCGGCGGCGCGAGCTTGCGGAAGGTGTCGAGCGCGCGCGCCATCCCTTCGGCGATGTCGCGCACGTCGGGCACCGCGCGCCGGCAGGCGATCAGGCCGAAGCACAGCTGGCCCATGTAGCTCTGCACCGTGATGTTCAGCGCCACGCCGTGCACGACGATCGACACCGGGTAGTAGTCGAGCATCCGCGCGCCGGCCAGGTACAGCGGCACCTGCGCGCCGGGCACGTTGCTGATCGTCACGTTCGCCACGCGGATGCGGTCGGCCAGGCCCGAGCGGCCGTACAGCGACACCAGCCCGGCGAGCAGCCAGGGCGCGCCGAGCGACGGGAAGTCGGTCGGGATCAGCTCGCCGAACACGCCCATCTGGTTCTTCATCGACGCGGTCGCGGCCTTGATCGCGGCCAGCCGCTCGAGCGGATCGGCGATCTGCGAGCCGAGGTCGATCAGGCTCATCGTCACCTGGTTGTTCATCCGCGTGTCGCCTTCCTCGCGCAGCGACACCGGCACGCCGGCCACGAGCGAGGCCTCGGGCAGCTCGCGCGAATCGCGCAGGTATTCGCGCAGCGCGGTCGCGCACAGCCAGAGCACGGTGTCGTTGACCGACGCGCCGTGTGCCTTGCCGAGCGCCTTCGCTTCGGCCAGCGGCAGCGAGACCGCGGCGAACACGCGCTGGTTCGTGATCGAGACGTTGAACGGCGTGCGCGGCGCCAGCTTGAGCAGGCCGCGCACCGAGCCGAGGCGGCGCTCGGCCAGCAGCTCGCGCGCGCGGCCGAGCAGCGCCTTGCCCAGCGGCAGCGCGAGCTTGCCGATCATCTGCGCCTGGCGCAGCGTGTTCGACAGCGCTGCGCTCAGCAACTCGGCCACGCCGAGCTGGTACTCGTGCGTGCGGCGCTGGCGCGGCGGCTTCACCGTGCGCGGCACCGGCGTCACGTCGAGCATCGCGTTGCCGAGCGCGACCCCGGCCTGGCCGTCGATCGCGGCGTGGTGCACCTTCGCGTAGAAGCCCACCGTGCCGTCGCCGAGACCGTCGATCACGTAGAACTCCCACAGCGGCCGGCTGCGGTCGAGCAGGCTCGAGTGCAGCCGCGCGGCGAGCGCCTCGAGCTGCGCCTGCGTGCCGGGCTTGGGCAGCACGGTGTGGCGGACGTGGTAGTCGATGTCGACGTCGTCGTCCTCGATCCAGACCGGATTGGCCAGGTCGAAGGGCATCAGCGCGAGCTTGCGCGTGAACACCGGCGCCAGGTGCAGCCGGCGGGCCATGTGCGCCTTGACGTCCTCGTGCCAGTTGCCGTCGTAGCCCTCGGGCAGCCGGTAGCGGTGCAGCGAGCCGACGTGCATCGGCATCTCCGCGGTCTCCAGGTGCAGGAAGGCCGCGTCCATCGCGCTCAGGTGCTGCAGCTTGCTCATGTCGAGTCTCCGGGATTCAGGTCAGGAACCGTTGGACCAGCAGCGCCCAGAACGCGGCGCCGGTTTCCATCGCCGCGTCGTTGAAGTCGTAGCCGGGGTTGTGCACCATGCAGCTGCCTTCGCCGTCGCCGTTGCCGAGGAAGAAGTAGCAGCCGGGCCGGCGTTCGAGCATGAACGCGAAGTCCTCGCTGCCCATCAGCGGCGGCTTGTCGACGAGCACGCGCTCGGGGCCGAGCAGCTCGACCGCCACCTGCTGCGCGAACGCGGTCTCCCCCGGCGCGTTGACCAGCACCGGGTAGCCGTCCTCGTAGGCGACTTCGGCCGACACACCCAGGCTCGCCGCCTGCGCCTGCGCCAGCTCGTGGATGCGCCGGCGCAGGAGTTCGCGCACGCCGCGGTCGAGCGCGCGCACGCTGAGATCCAGCGTCGCGCTGCCCGGGATCACGTTGTTCGCGGTGCCGGCCTGGAACAGGCCGACGGTGACCACCGCCGACTGCAGCGGATCGACGTTGCGCGCGACGATCGACTGCAGCGCCATGACCAGGCTCGAACCGGCGACGATCGGGTCGTGCGCGTGGTGCGGCATCGCGCCGTGGCCACCCTGGCCGCGCAGCGTGATCACCGCGCGGTCGGCCGACGCGAGCGTGGGCCCGCTGCGGAAGCTCAGCGTGCCCACCGGCTGCCCGGGCGCGTTGTGCAGCGCGAACACCGCGTCGCACGGGAAGCGCTCGAACAGGCCGTCTTCGATCATGCGCAGCGCGCCGCCGGGGCCTTCCTCGGCCGGCTGGAAGATCAGGTGCAGCGTGCCGTCGAAGGCCCGGGTCTGCGCCAGCACCCGGGCGGCGGCGAGCAGGGTCGCGGTGTGGCCGTCGTGGCCGCAGGCGTGCATCTTGCCCGGGTGCCGGCTGGCGTAGGGCAGGCCGGTGGTCTCGGTGATCGGCAGCGCGTCCATGTCGGCGCGCAGGCCGATGGCCTTCGTGCCGTGCCCCGAGCGCAGCGTGCCGACCACGCCGGTGCGCCCCAGGCCGCGGTGCACCGCGTAGCCCCAGGCGGCGAGCCGTTCGGCGACCAGGTCCGAGGTCAGGCGCTCCTCGAAGGCGAGTTCCGGATGCTGGTGGATCCGGCGCCGCAGCGCGATCATCTCGGGCAGCACCGTCGCGACCTGCTCGCGCAGCGCGTTCATCTGCATCGCCGTCTCCGCCGTGTTCTGGTTGTCCGGCCGGCACCTTAGCATGGCGCAAGCCCGGCGCCGGGCGCGCGACAATCGCCGCCCGCCGCTGCTGCCCGCTGCCCGCCGCGATGAACCCCGATCCAACCGCTGCGCCCGACCCGGGCGCCGACCCCGCCGCCGATGCGGCCGAAGTGGCCGTCGCCGTGCCTGCCGGCGCCGCCGCCACGGCCACGCCGCCGGCCGATCCGGACGCCTGCGCCGCCGCGCTGCGCGCGCGCTTCCCGGCGCTGTTCGGCGGCGCGCCGAAGCCGCTGAAGCTGCGCATCCAGGCCGACATCCAGGCGCGGGCGCCCGGGGTGTTCACGAAGGCCGCGCTGAGCGCGTTCCTGCGCCGGCACACCGGCCGCCACGGCTAC
>JAFLDG010000480.1 GCA_017302495.1 Burkholderiales bacterium | reverse complement strand
ACCGCCCGCCTCGACCCGCCCGTCGCGCCCCGTGCCGGCCGCCTGCTCCAGCGCAGCAACGGCGGCGGCCCAGTCGCCGTCGGTGAAGTCGCCCAGCCCGGGTGCGGCCCGGGCGGCCGGGTTGACCTGCCAGTGCAGGCCGGCCTCGTCGCGCCAGGCCTTCAGCGCCGGGCACGGCGCATCGAGCCAGACGGCGTCATCGGAAGACATGGGGACGGGTCGATGGGGCTGGGTTCCGCACCCCGGGCCCGGGACGAAACGCCGGCAATTATCGGCCGCGGCCCGCCCGGCCCTAGACTGCCGCCCTTCGCGCCCGCGCCCCATGAGCCGATCCGAACCCGATCCCGTCGACGTGCTGATCGTCGGTGCCGGCCTGTCCGGCATCGGCGCCGCGGTGCACCTGCAGCAGCGCTGTCCCGACCGCAGGTTCGCGATCGTCGAGGCGCGCGACCGGCTCGGCGGCACCTGGGACCTGTTCCGCTACCCGGGCATCCGCTCGGATTCGGACATGTACACGATGGGCTACCGCTTCGCGCCCTGGCCCGACGCCAAGGCCATCGCCGACGGCGCGTCGATCCTGGCCTACCTGCAGGCCACGGCGCGCGAGCACGGCGTGGACCGGCACATCCGCTACGGGCAACGCGTGACCGAGGCGTCCTGGTCCACGGCCGACGCCTGCTGGACCGTGCAGCTCGAGGCCGCCGACGGGTCGCGCCACCGCCTGCGCGCCGGCTTCCTGCTGATGTGCCCCGGCTACTACCGCTACGACCGCGGCCACCGGGCGGCGCTGCCCGGCATCGAGCGCTTCGCCGGCCGCGTCGTGCACCCGCAGTTCTGGCCGCAGGACCTGGACACCGCCGGACAGCGCATCGTCATCGTCGGCAGCGGCGCCACCGCCGTCACGCTGCTGCCGGCGCTGGCGCAGACCGCCGCGCACGTGACGATGCTGCAGCGCTCGCCGACCTGGATCGTCTCGCGGCCGTCGGTCGACCGGCTGGCCGAGGCGCTGCGCCGCTGGCTGCCGGCGGGCGCGGCCTACACGCTGAACCGCTGGAAGCGCGTGCTGCTCGGCATGTACTTCTACCGCCTGTGCCGGCGCAAGCCGCAAGGCGTGGGCCGCTGGCTGCTGGAGCAGCTGAAGCCGCAGCTGCCGCCCGGCTTCGACATCGAGCGCCACTTCCACCCGCGCTACAACCCGTGGGAGCAGCGGCTGTGCCTGGTGCCCGACGGCGACTTCTTCCGCGCGATCCGCGAAGGCCGTGCGTCGGTGGCCACCGACACGATCGAGACCTTCACCGAGCGCGGCATCCGGCTCGCGTCGGGCGAGGAGCTGCCGGCCAACGTCGTCGTCACCGCCACCGGGCTGGAGCTGCAGGTGCTGGGCGGCGCGCAGCTGGTCGTCGACGGCCGGCCGGTGGACCCGGCGCAGTGCGTCAGCTACAAGGCGATGATGCTGTCCGGCGTGCCGAACCTGGCGTCGATCACCGGCTACACCAACGCGTCGTGGACGCTGAAGGCCGACCTGAGCGCCGAGTACGTCTGCCGGCTGCTGAACCACCTGCGCCGGCGCGGCCTGCGCCAGTGCACGCCGACGCTGACCGACCCGGACATGCCGCTGGCCGACGCGTTCGACTTCTCGTCCGGCTACATCCGGCGCGCGCTGCACCTGTTCCCGAAGCGCGGCATGAAGGCGCCGTGGCTGCTGAAGCAGAACTACATCCACGACCTGCTGACGCTGCGCCACGGCCGCATCGACGACGGCGCGCTGGTGTTCTCGAGTCCGGCCGCACCCCAGGGCGCGCTGGCCGCGGCCGAGTAGCGGCCGCGGCTCGCGATCGGCCCTGCGCGCCGGCCGGGCCGCCGAAGGGCAGGCCGGCAGGCTCGGCCCGAGGCCGAGTCGCGCGCCGGTCTTCGGCTCGGCACCCTCGGCACCCTCGGCACCCTCGGCGTCCTCGAGCGCCGCTGCCCCTCAGGCACGGCCCGCGCCGTAACCGACGAAAGCCAGCAGGCACAGGCTGGCGACGGCGGTCAGGCGCCAGCGCAGCGGCAGGTACCACGCCGGCAGCCCGGCAGGGCCTGCCAACCGGCGGTCCTGGGCCCACTGCAGCGCAAACCCCGCCACCAGGATCGAGGCCGACGCGCTGCCCGCCAGCACCGTGGCCGGCCAGGCCATCAAGGCCGGCACCACGCTCCAGACGAAGGCGCGGCGGCGCGCCGCCGGCGTCAGGCGCGGGGCACTCATCGCAAAACCCCAGTGGAGGGCGCCGACGAAGCTGAGGATCACGGCGCCGTAGCCCAGCAGCGCCTCCGACCACAGCGGCGCGCGATGCGCATCGGCCGCGATCAGCAGGGTCAGGCCGATGAAGGGCAATGCGCCGCCGTAGCCGAGCCAGGCCACGTGCGCCGGGGGCTCCCGATCCGGGTTTCGTTGCGGCTCGGACATGGTCAGGGCTCCCGGATCAACGCAACGGCAGGCCTTCGTGGCGCGCCACCCGCTCGAGCGCCGACTCGAACAGCGCCCGCGAGGCGCCCGCCACCTGCTGCAGGTAGGCATGCAGTTGCGCATCCGCGTCGTCGCGGTTGATGCACCCAGCGCTGTAGGCCTCGAAGCTCGACAGCTGCATCAGCAGCTCCGCCACGTGGCGCGGGCATTCGCAGGCCAGGGTCGGCGACAGGCCCGCGATCGCCGTCAGCGCGGCATCGTCGTAGCGCCGGGGCGTCAGTGCGCCCGGCGCCGGCGCGGCCTTCGGTCCGTCGGCCGGCGCGCGTTCGCGGGTGCGCGCCGCCAGGCCGGCCTCGAGCGACGCGATCCACCGGCCCAGCGCATCGTCGTCGGCAGGCTCGCGCAGGCAGGCCGCACCGGCATCGGCCAAGGCCCGGGTCGCGGCGGACCCGGCAAAGCGATACACCACCGCCACCCGCTCGGCGCGGCAGGCCCGCTGCGCGGCCTGCAGCTCCGGCGGCACCGCGGGCCGCAGTTCGGGCGCGTGCCACAGCAGCAGGTCGGCGCCGGTGCCCGCGCCCG
>JAFLDG010000048.1 GCA_017302495.1 Burkholderiales bacterium | reverse complement strand
CCGACCGTGCCCTGCGGGCCGGCCGGCTCGGCATCCAGGTCCAGCCCGGCGCCGCCGACCCGGTACATCGCGGCGAAGCGGTCGAGCACCTGGCTGCGCACCAGGCCGGGCAGCGGCAGGTGCGACATCATCCCGTAGGTCGCGGGGCTGCCGGTGCGCGCCAGCCCGGGGTCGGCCTTGACCGCGGCCACGGCGGCGCGCAGGTCGCGCAGGTACTCGCCGGTGACCTTCGCGTGCTGCGCGGTGACCATCGCGTGCAGGCCGTCGGGCTTCTGCAGCCGGTTGATCTTCCAGCCGCTGGCGCCCATCCGGTCGCCCGCGGCGAAGATGTCCATCTGCGGGTCTCGCGAGCCGTAGGCCAGCAGCGGCCCGCCCGCGAACTGCGCATCGCCCATCACGTACAGCTCGGGCATCTTCGCGATGCCTTCGCGCAGCGCACCGCCGGCCCGGTCGCGGCCAGCGCGCCGGATCAGCGCCTCAATGGTGGGGGCAATGACCGAACCCAGGGCTCGTTCACGGCCCTGAGTGGGCGTTCGGGAGGTCTGCTGTTCCCGTTTCGCCGCTGTTGCGACCGAGAGGCAAAGGCGAGGAGGGGGCAGCCGACTCCGTTCAGCCAAATTCTCATTCACTCCGTCGGCCGCCCCCTCCTCGCCTTTGCCGGCACCGGCTGCGCGCTCCGGCAGCAACGCGAAGACGCTTGCGCCGGATCAGCGCCTCGATGGTGGGGGCAATGACCGAACCCAGGGCTCGTTCACGGCCCAGAGCTGCTGTTCGGAAGGGTCTGCTGTTCCCGTTTCGCCGCTGTTGCGACCGAGAGGCAAAGGCGAGGAGGGGGCAGCCGACTCCGTTCAGCCAAATTCTCATTCACTCCGTTGGCCGCCCCCTCCTCGCCTTTGCCGGCACCGGCTGCGCGCTCCGGCACCAACGCGAAGACGCTTCGCCCGTACGAGCGGGAGCGGCGTGGGCGCACCGCCGAACGGGCCGACGACGGGGTGGCCGACGGAGCGAATAAGAATTGGGCTGAGCGGAGTCGGCCACCCCGTCGGCGGCCCCGTGCGCCGCGACGAAGCGCCGCAGTGGCCGCTTTCGTTACAACGACGAAGGGCGGCTCAGGGCCGTGAGCGGACCCCCCAAAGGCAACCATGTGAATGAAGGCGGCTGCGCGCCAGCCCACGCGCGGGCGCGTCGGCTCGGGACGCACCCGCGCGCCGAAGCGCACTGCAGGGCGATGCGCGGCGTGAGGGGGATCGCAGACCCTGCAGACCGGCGCTCAGCGGACCGCGCCGGCGCGGTCGACCATCTTCAGCATCGTCGCCACGGTGATCGAGCCGAAGGTCGCGAGCGTGGTCTGGTCGATCTCCGCCAGCACCTGCGCCAGCGCCCGCCCGGCGGGCGTCGTGGCGGTCGAGTCGACTTCGCCGTGGCCTTCGAGGTCCTCCATGATCCGGATCACGTCGAGCAGCGTCAGCCGGCGCGCATTGCCGACGAAGCGGTAGCCGCCGCCCACGCCGCGCACCGATTCGACGATGCCGGCGCGCGCCAGCTTCGACAGCACCTTGGCCAGGTGATGCGCCGACTCGCCGTACTTGTCCGCCACTTCGGCTGCGGGCACCAGCGCGCCGGGCCGCGCGGCGAACTCGAGCACGCTGTACAGCGCGAGCTGCGTGTTCTTCTGCAGCCTCATCCGGGCGCGCCGATCTCGAGTTCGAGCGGGATCAGCCGGCCCGCGCGCATGCCCTGGCTGCGGAAGAACGACAGGATCAGGTGGTTGTCGCTGGCCAGCATCGTGCGCAGCATGCGCACGCCGACGCGCTCGAAGCGCTCGCGCATCGCCGCCAGCAGCCGCGTGCCGATGCCCTGCTGGCGCGCATGCGGATCGACATCGATCGCGAACACCCAGCCGCAGGGCGGCGAGCCGAACTCCCAGTCGCGCACCTCGCCGATCATGAAGCCGACGACCCGCGCGCCCGCGACCGCGACGAGGAAGTGCCGCAGCCCCTGGCCGCCGACACCGTAGCGCCGGTACACGCGCTGCCAGTAGTCGGCCTTGTGCAGGCCGGTGACCGTGGCGTCCAGCGCGATCACGTCGGGCAGGTCGGCGGCCCGCACGGGCCGCACCTGCAACTCGGCCGATGCCTCGCCGGCCGGCCCGGCAGCGGCGGCCGGGCCGGGCGGCTGGCCTCTCGGTGTTTTCCCTCGCATCGCTTCTCGCAAAAGCAAATCTGGATCAAGACCAAACCCGCATTCCAGTACCAGAATGAGTTTGTGGGGCCATTCTACGGGCCGCGTCGTCCCGCCGCGGCCCCGGGTGAGGGGTCCACAGGCCGCCGTGGCCTTGGCGCGGTACCGCGATCGAGGAGATCTCCGTCATGTCCCTGTTCCGCCTTCCCTTGCGGGCGCTGGCCTGCGCCGCCGCCGCGCTGCTCGCCGCCACCGCGGCCGCGCAGGAGCCGATCCGCGTCGGCAGCTTCCTGGCCGTCACCGGCCCGGCGGCCTTCCTCGGCGACCCCGAGCAGAAGACGCTCGAGATGCAGATCGAGAAGATCAACGCCGAGGGCGGCGTGCTCGGCCGCAAGCTGCAGCTCGTGGCCTACGACTCGGGCGGCGACGCCGAGAAGGCGCGCACCTTCGTGAAAAGGCTGATCGAGCAGGACAAGGTCGACGTCATCGTCGGCGGCTCCACCACCGGCGAGACGATGGCCGCGGTGCCGCTGGTCGAGGCCGCCGGCCTGCCCTTCGTCTCGCTCGCCGGCGCGGTGGTGATCGTCGAGCCAGTGAAGAAGTGGGTGTTCAAGACGCCGCACACCGACCGCATGGCCTGCGAGAAGATTTTCGTCGACATGAAGGCGCGCGGCTTCACGAAGGCGGCGCTGATCTCGGGCAGCGGCGGCTTCGACAAGAGCATGCGCGGCGAGTGCCTGAAGGTCGCCGGCAACTACGGCATCACGATCGTCGCCGACGAGACCTACGGCGCCGCCGACACCGACATGACCGCGCAGCTCACCAAGATCAAAGGCAGCGGCGCGCAGGCCGTGCTCAACGCCGGTTTCGGCCAGGGCCCGGCGATCGTCACCCGCAACTTCAAGCAGGTCGGCGTCGGGCTGCCGCTGTACCAGTCGCACGGCGTCGCGTCGAAGGAGTACATCAAGCTCTCGGGCGACGCCGCCGAGGGCGTGCGCCTGCCGGCCGCGGCGCTGCTGGTGGCCGACATCCTGCCCGCCGGCGATGCGCAGAAGCCGGTGGTCACCGCCTACCGCAACGCCTACGAGGCCCGGTACAAGAGCGACGTCTCCACCTTCGGCGGCCACGCCTACGACGGGCTGATGCTCTACGTCAACGCGGTCAAGGCCGCGGGCTCGACCGACAAGGCCAAGGTGCGCGACGCGCTCGAGGCGACCAAGGCTTACGTCGGCACCGGCGGCGTGGTCAACATGTCCGCTACCGACCACATGGGGCTGGACCTGAGCGCGTTCCGCCTGCTCGAGATCAAGGGCGGCACCTGGGCGCTGGTCAAGTGACGGAAGCGGGAGCGACGTCGTGGGCGGCGCCTGGCTGCAGTTCGTCGCCGGCGGGTTGACCGCCGGCGCGATCTACGCGCTGGTCGCGCTGGGGTTCTCGATCGTCTACAACAGCAGCCACGCGATCAACTTCGCGCAGGGCGAGTTCGTGATGCTCGGCGGCATGAGCGCGGTGGCGTTCGTCGCCGCCGGGCTGCCGCTGCCGGTGGCGGTCGCGCTCGCGGTGGCCGCAGCGGCGCTCGTCGGGCTGCTCGTGCAGCGCCTGGCGCTGGAGCCGGCGCAGACCGGCGGCCGCGCCGACGTGACCACGCTGATCATCATCACGATCGGCGTGTCGCTGTTCCTGCGCGGTGCGGCGCAGGTGGTGTGGGACAAGCGCATCCACCCGCTGCCGGCGTTCTCGGGCAGCGAGCCGATCGCGCTCTTCGGCGCGAGCCTGGTGCCGCAGAGCCTGTGGGTGCTGCTCGGCACGACTTTCGCGGTGCTGGCCCTGAGCTGGTTCTTCGGCCGCACGCTCACCGGCAAGGCGATGCGCGCGACCGCGATCAACGCCCAGGCCGCGCAGCTGATGGGCATCTCGACGCGCGGCGTGATGCGCGCGAGCTACGCGCTGGCCGCGCTGCTGGGCGCGCTCGGCGGCGTGCTGATCGCGCCGATCGCCTTCACCTCGTACGACGCCGGCGTGATGCTGGGGCTGAAGGGCTTCGCCGCGGCGATGCTCGGCGGGCTCGGCAGCTTCGGCGGCGCGGTCGCCGGCGGGCTGCTGCTCGGCCTGATCGAAGCCTTGAGCGCCGGCTTCGTGTCGTCGGCCTACAAGGACGCGATCGCCTTCGTCGTGATCCTGGCGGTGCTGTTCTTCCTGCCCGGGGGGCTGGCCGGTGCGCGCGGCAGCGATCGTGTCTGAAGGCCGCGCGCGGCGCGCGGCCCGCGCGGTGCCGCGCCTCGGCGCGCTCGCGCTGCTCGCACTCGTGCTGGTGGCGGTGCCGCTGGCGGCGCCGAACCCCTACGTGCTCGAAGTCGCGGTGCTGGTCGCGCTGAACGCGATCGTCTGCGTCGGCCTGAACCTGCTGATCGGCTATGCCGGCCAGATCAGCCTCGGCCATGCCGGGTTCTTCGCGCTCGGCGGCTACGCCAGCGCGATCCTCGCCGCACGCTGGGGCTGGCCGGTGGTGGCGGCGATGCCGGCGGCGGTGGCCGCGGTCGCGGGGCTCGCCTGGGTCGTCGGCCGGCCGACGCTGCGGCTGAAGGGCCACTACCTGGCGATGGCCACGCTCGGCCTCGGCGTCATCGTCTCGATCGTGCTGACGAACGAGGACGGCTTCACCGGCGGCCCCGACGGCATGGCGGTGCCGCCGCTGCAGCTGCTCGGCCGCACGCTGCAGGGCGAAGGCGTCTGGTACGCGCTGATCGCGGCCGCGCTGTGGCTGACGGTGTGGGGCGCGCTGAACCTGATCGACTCGCCGGTCGGCCGCGCGCTGCGCGCACTGCACGGCTCCGAGGTCGCGGCCGAAACCGCCGGCATCGATTCGGCGAAGTGGAAGCTGCGCGTGTTCGTGCTGTCGGCAGCGATCGCCGCGGCGGCCGGCGTGCTGACCGCGCACTACGCCGGCTTCCTGACGCCGGCCAAGGCCTCGTTCCTGCACTCGGTGGAACTCGTGATCATGGTCGTCTTCGGCGGCATGGCCTCGGTCTGGGGCGCGGTCGTCGGCGCCGCGGTGCTGACGCTGCTGCCGCAGCTGCTGACCGCGCTGAAGGACTACGAGATGATGGCCTTCGGCGCGATCCTGATCGCGACGATGATCTTCTTCCCGCGCGGCATCGTGCCGACGCTCGCGCGGCTGTTGCGGCGGTGATGGTCGTGACAGCCGATCTTTCGCTGCCAGCTTGCGGCCCTTGGCTGCTGTTCGGAAGGTCTGCTGTTCGCGTTGCGCTGTTACTGCAACCGAGAGGCAAAGCCGACGAGGGGGTGGCCGACTCCGTTCAGCCAAACTCTCATTCACTCCGTCGGCCACCCCCTCATCGGCTTTGCCGGCACCGGCTGCACGCGCCGGCAGCAACGACAAGACGCATCGCCCGTACGGACGGGGGCGGCGTAGGCACACCACAGGTCGGGCCGACGACGGGGTGGCCGACGGAGCGAATAAGAATTGGGCTGAGCGGAGTCGGCCACCCCGTCGGCGGCCCCGTGCGCCGCGTTGAAGCGCCGCAGTGGCTGCTTTCGTCACGACGACGAAGGGCGGCTCCGGGTCGATTCCGGTCGATAGCCGCCGCGCTTTCCATGCGTTGCGAGTCGCGCCGAGCGCGGTGGAGCAACTGAGATGAAGCCGCTGCTCGAAGTCGACGGGCTGGCCAAGCGCTTCGGCGGGTTGCAGGCCACCGACGACCTGTCGTTCACGGTCATGCCCGGCAGCGTGCACGCGGTGATCGGCCCGAACGGCGCCGGCAAGACCACGCTGCTGAACCTGCTGACCGGCATCTACCGCCCGGATCGCGGCCGCGTCGTGCTCGACGGCGTCGATCTGACCGGCCTGCCGACGCACCGCTGGGCCGCCGCCGGCCTGGGCCGCACGTTCCAGAACCTGCAGGTGTTCTTCAACATGAGCGCGCTCGACAACGTGCGCACCGGGCTGCATCTGCACGAGCACGCCGCGCTGCTGCCGGCGCTGCTGCGGCTGCCGTCGTTGCGGCGGGCCGAAGACCTCGGCCGCGAACGCGCGGCGGCGCTGATGCGGCGCGTGGGCTTAAGCGCGTGGATCGACGCCGCCGCCGACGCGATGCCGTACGGCGCGCTGAAGCGGCTCGAGATCGCGCGCGCGCTCGCCGGCAGCCCCAAGCTGCTGCTGCTCGACGAGCCGGCCGCCGGGCTGAACCCGACCGAGGCGCGCGAGATCGACGCGCTGATCCGCGAGCTGGCGCGCAGCGGCATGGCGGTGCTGCTGGTCGAACACAACATGCGGCTGGTGATGGAGGTCTCGGACCGCGTGCTCGTGCTCGACCGCGGCGCCAAGCTGGCCGAAGGCACGCCGGCCGAGGTCGCGAGCGATGCGCGCGTGATCGAGGCCTACCTCGGCGCCGAGGCGGAGGCGGCCTGATGCTCGAGGTGAGCGCGCTCGCCAGCCGCTACGGCCGCATCCCGGCGCTGGCCGAGGTGTCGCTGCGCGTGGCCGAGGGCGAGCTGGTCGCGATCGTCGGCGCCAACGGCGCCGGCAAGACGACGCTGCTGAAGACGCTGTCCGGCGTGCAGCCGGCGAGCGGCGGCAGCGTGCGCTTCCAGGGCGCCGAGATCGTGGACGAGCGGCCGCGCCGGCGCGTGCAGCGCGGCATCGTCCAGGTGCCCGAGGGCCGGCAGGTGTTCGGCCCGTTGAGCGTCGAGGACAACCTCGCGCTCGGCGCCTACGCGCGCGGCACGCAGCGCACGGCCGAGCAGGTGTACGCGATGTTCCCGGTGCTGCGCGACAAGCGGCGCGAGGCGGCCGGCACGCTCTCGGGCGGGCAGCAGCAGATGCTCGCGATCGGCCGCGCGCTGATGGCCGCGCCGAAGCTGCTGCTGCTCGACGAGCCGAGCATGGGCCTGGCGCCGAAGCTGGTGGCCGAGATCTTCGGCCGCATCGCCGCGCTGAAGACACAGGGCACGACGATCCTGCTCGTCGACCAGAACGCACGCGCCGCGCTTGCGATCGCCGACCGCGGCTACCTGCTCGAGACCGGCCGAATCGTCGGCGAAGGCCGCGCCGCCGAGCTGCTGCACGACCCGCAGGTCCGCCAGGCGTACCTCGGCCACTGAATCGATTGCCCAAGGAGTCCCCGATGAAAGCCACGCTGCAACCCGGCCTGAGCGCCGAAACCACCTTCACCGTCGACCGCGAGCGCACGATCGACTTCATGGGCGAGGCGGCGCGCGTCTACGCCACGCCGATGCTGGTGCGCGACCTCGAGATCGCCTGCCGCAACCTGCTGCTCGCGCACCTCGATGCCGGCGAGGACTCGGTCGGAACGAGGGTCGAGATCGACCACATCGGCGCCACGCTGCTCGGCATGGACGTGACGCTGGTCGTGCGCGTGGCGTCGGTCGACGGCCGCGCGGTGGTGTTCGAGGTCGAGGGCCGCGATCCGGTCGAGCCGATCGTGCGCGGCAAGCATTCGCGCTTCGTCGTCGACGTCGCCAAGACCGGGCAGCGGCTGGCGGCCAAGGCGGCGAAGGCAGCCGCTGCCAAGAGCGCCTGAACCCGCGGGTGCCGGAGATCACCATGGCCGCCGCCCGCGACGTCAAGCGCGTGCCGACCTACTGCTACCAGTGCGTCGCCGGGCCCGACCTCGCCCGGGTCAAGGTCGAGGACGGCGTCGCCACCGAGATCGAGCCGAACTTCTGCGCGGCCGAAGTGCACCCCGGCGGCGGCAAGGTCTGCGTCAAGGCCTTCGGCCTGATCCAGAAGACCTACAACCCGAACCGGGTGCTCGCGCCGATGAAACGGACGAACCCGTTGAAGGGCCGCGAGCAGGATCCCGGCTGGGCCGAGACCAGCTGGGACGAGGCGCTGTCGCTGATCGCCGAGAAGCTGAACGCGATCCGCGCGACCGGCCTGCTCGACGCCTCGGGTTACCCGCGCGTCGCCGCGAGCTTCGGGGGCGGCGGCACGCCGCAGATGTACATGGGCAGCTTCCCGGCCTTCCTCGCCGCCTGGGGGCCGGTGGACTTCGGCATCGGCTCGGGCCAGGGCGTCAAGTGTTACCACAGCGAGCACCTGTACGGCGAGTTCTGGCACCGCGCGTTCATCGTCGCGCCGGACACGCCGCGCTGCGAGTACCTGATCAGCTGCGGCGCCAACGTCGAGGCCTCGGGCGGCGTGGTCGGCGTCTGGCGGCACTCTCAGGCCCGCGTGCGCGGCATGAAACGGGTGCAGGTCGAGCCGCACCTGTCGATCACCGGCGCCTGCTCGGCCGAGTGGGTGCCGATCAAGCCGAAGACCGACGCCGCGTTCCTGTACGCGCTGATCCACGTGCTGCTGCACGAGGCGCCGCGCGAGAAGCTCGACCGGCCGTTCCTGCAGCGCTGGAGCGGCTCGCCGTACCTGGTCGGCGCGAGCGGCTACTACCTGCGCGATCCCGAAACCCGCAAGCCTTTGGTCTGGGACGCGGCGACGCAGCGCGCGGTGCCGCACGACAGCCCCGGCATCGACGAGGCACTCGAAGGCCGCTACCACGCCGAGGCCATCGAGATCGGCGCCGACGACGAAGTGCTGGCGAGCGGAAAGCTCGAAGGCGCGACCGCGTTCACGAAGCTGGTCGAGCACATGGCGGCGTACTCGCCCGAGTGGGCCGCGGGCGTCTGCGACGTGCCGGCCGAACGCATCCGCCGCATCGCCCACGAATACCTGGCGCACGCCCGCGTCGGCGAGACGATCGACATCGACGGCGTCACGCTGCCGTTCCGGCCGGTGGCGGTGTCGCTGGGCAAGACGGTGAACAACGGCTGGGGCGGCTACGAGTGCTGCTGGGCGCGCACGCTGCTCGCGGTGCTGGTCGGCGCGCTCGAAGTGCCGGGCGGCACGATCGGCACGACGGTGCGGCTGGCGCGGCCGATGTCGCACCGGCACGACAGCGTCGCCGTCAAGCCCGGCGTCGACGGCTTCATGCACTACGCGCTGAACCCGACCAGCAAGGCGCTGTGGTCGCCGGCGCCGAACATCCGCAACGCCTACCGCACGATGGTGCCGCTGGCCGCCGACGGGCCGTGGAGCCAGGCGCTCGGGCCGACGCACTTCTCGTGGATGTTCATGGACGAGACGCCGAAGGGCCTGCCGCGGGTGACGCCGCCGGACCTGTGGTTCGTCTACCGCACGAACCCGGCGATCTCGTTCTGGGACACGCCGGCCATCGGCGAGAAGATGGCGCGCTTCCCCTTCGTCGTCGCCTTCGCCTACACGCGCGACGAGACGAACCACTTCGCCGACGTGCTGCTGCCCGACGCGACCGATCTCGAGAGCCTGCAGCTGATCCGCATCGGCGGCACCAAGTACGTCGAGCAGTTCTGGCAGCACGAGGGCTTCGCGCTGCGCCAGCCGGCTATTGAGCCGCGCGGCCAGGCGCGCGACTTCACCGAGGTGGCCACCGAGCTGGCCGCGCGCACCGGGCTGACGGCGAAGTACGTCGCCGCGATCAACAAGGGCGGCTGCGGCGTGCCGCTGCAGCACGAGCACGGCGACTTCCGGCTGCCGGCCGACGTTTCGCCGACGCGCGAGCAGGTCTGGGACGCGGTGGGCCGCGCCGGCAGCGCCGAGGTCAGCGACGGCGCCGAGGTGCACGGCCTGGACTGGTGGCGCGAGCACGGGCTGATGACGCGGCCGTTCTCGCAGCTCGACTGGTACCTGACGCCGACGCTGCAGCGCGCCGGTCTGCGCTACGAGCTGCCGTACCAGGAGCGGCTGAAGCGCGTCGGCGAGGAACTCGGCCGCCGCCTGCACGAGCACGACATGCACTGGTGGGACACGCAGCTGAAGGAATACAGCGCGCTGCCGCCGTACAAGGACTTTCCGGGCCTGTGGGAGCAGGCGGTGGTCAAGGCCGGCGCCCGCGCCGACGCCTACCCGTTCTGGCTGCTCACCTCGCGCAGCATGCAGTACGCCTGGGGCGGCAACGCCGGCGTGCAGATGATCCACGAGGTCGCCGGCAACATCGCCGGCCACCGCGGCGTGATCGTGAACGCGCAGACCGCCGAAGGCCTGGGCATCGCCGACGGCGACGCCATCGAGATCACGACGCCGAAGCGCAGCGTGCGCGGCCGCGCGGTGCTGCGCCAGGGCATCCGGCCCGACACGCTGCTGCTCGTCGGCCAGTTCGACCACTGGGCCACGCCGCTGGCCAAGGACTTCGGCGTGCCGAGCCTGAACACGCTGGCGCAGATGTCGCTGGACCTGACCGACGCCACCGGCTCCAGCGCCGACATCGTGCGCGTGAACCTGCGGAGGGCGTCGTGACGCGTTGGGCGATGGTCGCCGACCTGCGCCGCTGCGTCGGCTGCCAGACCTGCACCGCGGCCTGCAAGCACGCGAACGCGACGCCGCCCGGCGTGCAGTGGCGGCGCGTGCTCGACATGGAGTTCGGCCGCTTCCCCGACGTGCAGCGCGTGTTCGTGCCGGTCGGCTGCCAGCACTGCGACGAGCCGTCGTGCCTCGACGTCTGCCCGACCACCGCGACACGCAAGCGCGCCGACGGCATCGTCACGATCGACTACGACCTGTGCATCGGCTGCGCCTACTGCGCGGTCGCCTGCCCGTACCAGGCGCGCTACAAGACCGAGCGCGCGACCTTCGCCTACGGCCAGGCGAGCGAGCACGAGGCGAAGCGCCACGACGCCGACCGGCTCGCGGTGGCGACCAAGTGCACCTTCTGCGTCGACCGCATCGACGCCGGCCTGGCCAAGGGGCAGACGCCGGGCGTGGACCCCGAGGCCACGCCGGCCTGCGTCAACGCCTGCATCGCCCAGGCGCTGGCCTTCGGCGACATCGACGACCCGCAGAGCAACGTCTCGCGGCTGGTGGCCGAGAACCGCCACTTCCGCATGCACGAGGAGCTGGGCAACGGCCCCGGCTTCTACTACCTGTGGGACGGCGCGGCCGGCGCGACCGAGGAGGCGACATGAGCGCGCCGGGCCGCTCCCAAGCGCTCATCCCGGAGCGCGCAGCGCGGAGGGTTGTCCAGTGAGCGCGCCGGGCCGCTCCCAAGCGCTCATCCCGGAGCACGCCGTGCGGAGGGTAGACCGTTGAGCACGAAGCCGCGTCCAACCCCGCCCTACGGCCCGAACCCCTGGGTGCAGCAGCACTGGGACGCGCGCGCCGCGGCCAACTTCGCCGGCGGCGGCGCCGGCGCCGGGCTGATCGTCTGCACCGCGCTCGCCGGCGGGCCGGCCGCCGGCTTCATGCTCGGCGCGGCGCTGGTGGCGGTCGGGCTGCTCGCGGTGGCCTTCGAGATCGGCCGGCCGCTGCGCGCGCTGAACGTGTTCCGGCACCCGCAGCGTTCGTGGATGACGCGCGAGTCGCTGCTCGCGCCGCTGCTGCTCGCCGCGGCTGCGGCAGCGGCCTTCGGTCTGCCCGGTGCGGCGCCGGCGGCGGCGCTGCTGGCGCTGGCCTACGCGGCGGCGCAGGCGCGCATCCTGCGTGCGGCCAAGGGCATACCCGCCTGGCGCGCGCCGGTGCTGCAGCCGCTGATCGTCGCGACCGCGCTCGCCGAGGGCGCCGGCGCGTACCTGCTGCTCGGCCGGCCGACGGCGGCGGCCTGGGCGCTGCTCGCGCTCGCACTGGCCGCACGCTGGTGGGCGTGGACCGCCTGGCGCCGGTCCCTCGCCGCGCCGGCGCAGCGCACGGTGGTCCCGTGTTCGCACGGCTTCGTGCCGGCCACGCTCGGGCCGCTCGCGATCGCGCTCGCGGTCGCGGTCACGCCGCTGCCGGCCGCGCTGCAGGTGCCGGCGGCGGTGCTGGCCGGTGCGCTCGCACTGGCCGGCGGCTGGCTCTTCAAGCACGCGCTGATCACGCGCTGTGCGTTCAACCAGGGTTTCGCGCTGCCGCACCTGCCGGTGCGCGGGGTGCCGCGGCCCTGAGCCGCGCCGACGGAGGACACGATGGGTGTTGCAACCGAACCGGCCCGCTTCGCCGCCGCCGCCGCCGGCGGCCTGCTCGATCCGCAGGCGGAAGCGATGTCGCGCGACGAGCTGAGCGCGCTGCAGCTGCAGCGGCTGCGCGAGACGCTGGCGAACGCGCGTGCGAACGTGCCGTGGCAGCGCGCGCGCATCGACGCGGCGGGGCTCGACCCGCAGGCGCTGCGCAGCCTCGACGAGCTGCGCGCGCTGCCGTTCACGACCAAGGCCGACCTGCGCGACCACTACCCGTTCGGCCTGTTCGCGCGGCCGGTGGCCGGGCTCGCGCGGATCCACGCGTCGTCGGGCACCACCGGCAAGCCGACCGTCGTCGGCTACACCGCCGGCGACCTCGAGCGCTGGGCCGGCCTGGTCGCACGCTCGCTGTACTGCGCCGGGGTGCGCCCCGGCGACCTGGTGCACAACGCCTACGGCTACGGCCTGTTCACCGGCGGCCTCGGCGCGCACGACGGCGCGACGAAGCTCGGCTGCCCGGTGGTGCCGGTGTCGGGCGGCGGCAGCGAGCGCCAGGTCGCGCTGATCATGGACTTCCGCCCGCGCGTGCTGTGCGCGACGCCGTCGTACGCGCTCGCGCTGGCCGAGGTGGCCGAGAGCCAGGGCGTCGACCTGCGCCGCAGCGGGCTGGGCATCGGCATGTTCGGCGCCGAGCCGTGGAGCGCGGCGATGCGCGAGGAGATCGAGGCCCGCATCGGCCTGCGCGCGGTCGACATCTACGGCCTGTCGGAGATCATGGGCCCGGGCGTCGCCTGCGAATGCGGGCAGCGCGACGGCCTGCACGGCTGGGAGGACCACTTCCTGTTCGAGGTGATCGACCCGGAGACCGGCCAGCCGGCGGCCGAGGGCGCCGCCGGGGAGCTGGTGATCACCACGCTGACCAAGGAAGCGCTGCCGATGCTGCGCTACCGTACGCGCGACATCACGCGCGTCGCGCGCGGGCGCTGCGCCTGCGGCCGCAGCCACCTGCGCATCCTGCGCGTGGCCGGGCGCAGCGACGACATGATGATCATCCGCGGCGTCAACGTCTATCCGTCGCAGGTCGAGGCGGTGCTGGTCGGCCGCGCGGGGCTCGCGCCGCACTACCAGCTCGTGCTCACGCGCCAGGGGCACCTCGATCGGCTGCGGATCGAGGTCGAGGCCGAGCCGGGCGTGCCCGAGAGCCGCTTCGGCGAACTCGCCGCCGAGGCGATCCACCACATCAAGTCGCTGATCGGCGTCAGCGCCGAGGTCGTCGTGCTCTGGCCCGGCAGCGTGCCGCGCTCGCAGGGCAAGGCGGTGCGCGTGCGCGACCTGCGACCCAAGACGGACTGACACCATGGCCCATCGCCTGCTCCAGCTCACCGTCAACGGCCGGCGCCAGCCGCTCGCCGCCCGCGACAGCGCGACCCTGCTCGAGGTCTTGCGCGACAGCCTGCAGCTCACCGGCACCAAGCAGGGCTGCGACGGCGGCGAATGCGGCGCCTGCACCGTGCTCGTCGACGGCGAGCCGCGGCTGGCGTGCATCACGCTCGCCGCCGGCGTCGAGGCGCGCCGCATCGAGACGATCGAATCGCTCGGCACGGACGGCCGGCTGTCGGCGCTGCAGCGTGCGTTCCACGAGAAGCTCGGCACGCAGTGCGGCTTCTGCACCCCCGGCATGGTGATGGCCGCCGAGGCGCTGCTGCGGCGCGAGCCGGACCCGACCGAGGCGCAGATCCGCGACGCGCTGTCGGGCAACCTGTGCCGCTGCACCGGCTACGTGAAGATCATCGAATCGGTGCAGGCGGCGGCTGCCGAGACGGCCGCACCGCAGCCTGCCGCCGCGGAGGGCCGGCCATGAAGTTCGAGGATGTCCACCTCGCGCGCGAACCGGCGCCGCCCACGCACTCGGTCGGCCAGCGCCGGCCGCTGGTCGACGGCATCGAGAAGGTTGCCGGCCGCGCGCGCTACACCGCCGACCTGCCGTTCCCCGGCGCGCTCGTCGGCCGCATCGGCCGCAGCCCGGTGGCGCACGGCCGCATCGTGCGCATCGACGTCACGCGTGCGCTCGCGCTGCCCGGCGTGCGCGCGGTGGTCACCGGCGACGACTTCGCGGCGCCGTACGGCGTGATTCCGATCGCGCAGAACGAATGGCCGCTCGCGCGCGACCGCGTGCGCTATCGCGGCGAGCCGCTGTTCGCGGTGGCGGCCGACGACATCGACGCCGCCGAGGCCGCGCTGCGCGCGGTGCAGGTCGAGATCGAGCCGCTGCCGGCGTACTTCGACGCCGACGCCGCGCGCGCGCCCGACGCGGTGCGGCTGCACGACAACAAGCCGGGCAACGTCGAGCGCAGCGTCGAGCAGGATTTCGGCGATGTCGATGCCGGCTTCGCGGCGGCCGACCTGGTGCTCGAACGCCGCTTCGACTGCGCCGAGGTCGCGCACGGCCAGATCGAGCTGAACGCCAGCGTCGCGCAGTGGGACCCGGAGCGCGCGCAGCTGACGATCCACTCGGTGACGCAGGTGCCGTACTACCTGCACCTGATGCTGGCGCAGACGCTCGGCCTCGATCCGGCGGCGGTGCGCGTGATCAAGCCCTTCGTCGGCGGTGGCTTCGGCCACCGCGTCGAGCCGCTGAACTTCGAGATGATCGCCGGCGCGCTGGCGCGCGCCGCCGGCGGCCTGGTCAAGCTCGAGCTGACGCGCGAGGAGGTCTTCCTGACCCACCGCGGCCGGCCGGCGACGCAGGTGCGGCTGAAGATCGGCGTCACCCGCGACGGCCGCATCACCGCGGTCGACGCCGAGGTCGTGCAGCGCGGCGGCGCCTACGCCGGCTACGGGCTGGTGACGATCCTCTACGCCGGCGCGCTGCTGCACGCGCTGTACCGGGTCGGCGCGGTGCGTTACCGCGGCTGGCGCGTCTACACGAACCTGCCGCCCTGCGGCGCGATGCGCGGCCACGGCGCGGTCAACGTGCGCTTCGCCTTCGAGGCGCTGCTCGACGAGATCGCGCACGGGCTGCAGCTCGACCCGTTCGCGCTGCGCCGCGCGAACCTGATCGAGCCGCCGTACCGCACGCTGAACGACCTGCAGGTCAACTCCTACGGGCTGCCGCAGTGCCTGGACGCGGTCGAGCGCGCCAGTGGTTGGCACGAGCGCCGCGGCAGACTGGAAGGCGCCGGGCCAATCCGCCGCGGGCTGGGCATGGCCTGCTCGCACTACGTGTCGGGCTCGGCCAAGCCGGTGCACTGGAGCGGCGAGCCGCACGCGGTGATCAACCTGAAGCTCGACTTCGACGGCGGCCTGACGATCCTCACCGGCGCGAGCGACATCGGCCAGGGCTCGAACACGCTGCTGACGCAGATCGTCGCCGAGGTGCTGCTGCTGCCGATGGCGCGGATCCGCGTCGTCGCGACCGACAGCGTGCTGACGCCGAAGGACAACGGCTCCTATTCGTCGCGGGTGTCGTTCATGGTCGGCAACGCCGCGCTGCGTGCCGCCGAGGCGATGAAGCGCTTGCTGGTCGAGGCCGCGGCGAAGCGGCTCGAAGCGGCGCCGCACGACATCGAATGGCTCGGCGAAAGCTGCGGCGTCGCCGGCACCGACCGGCGGCTGGACTTCGCGCAGGTCGTGCAGGCGGCGCTGGTCGACACCGGCACGCTGACGATCAAGGGCGCCTGGTCGACACCGCCCGAGACCCAGGGCGGCAAGTTCCGCGGCGCCGCGGTCGGCTCGACCGCCGGCTTCTCGTACGCGGCGCAGGTGGCCGAGGTCGAGGTCGACACCGACACCGGCGCGGTCCGGGTCGTGAAGCTGTGGGTCGCACACGACTGCGGCCGCGCGATCAACCCGCTCGCGGTCGAAGGCCAGGTGCAGGGCGCCGTCTGGATGGGGCTCGGCCAGGCGCTGTCGGAGGAGACGCAGTACCACGACGGCCTGCCGCTGCGGCCGAACTTCCTCGACTACCGGATGGTCGACATCGTCGACACGCCGCCGATCGACGTCACGCTGGTCGAGAGCATCGACCCGCTCGGCCCCTTCGGCGCGAAGGAGGCGAGCGAAGGCGGGCTGCACAGCGTGCCGCCGGCGGTGGCGGCCGCGATCCACGACGCGGTCGGCCTGCGCCAGCACGCGCTGCCGATCACGCCCGACCGGCTGCTGGAGGCGCTGCACCAGCGCAAGCGCGACGACAAGCTCGCGGCCCAGCGCGCCGAGCGCGCGGCCCGCAGCACCCAGGGGAGCTGACGATGCGACCGATCGACGAGATCCGCCTGGTGCGGCCGGCCACGCTGGCCGACGCCGCGCTGCTGCTGGCCGACGACGAGGCGCGCATCGTCGCCGGCGGCACCGACCTGCTGCCGAACATGCGCCGCGGCATCGCCGACCCGGCGGTGCTGATCGACCTGACCGCGGTCGCCGGCATCGGCGCGATCGAGCCGCACCACGGCCAGTGGCGGCTCGGCGCCGGCGTCACGCT
>JAFLDG010000479.1 GCA_017302495.1 Burkholderiales bacterium | reverse complement strand
CCACCGGCCAGGCGATCGCGGCGGCGAAGCTGCCGAAGCCGGCGTGCAGCGAAACTTTGAGCCAGCGCTGCAGCGCCAGCGCCGCGAGCACGATGCCGGCGGCCGCGCCGAGGCCGACGACCAGCGCCGCCGGCTGGCTCGCGAGCCAGAGCCCGGCGGCGAGCAGCAGCAACAGCGAGACGACGAAGCCGTTCAGGTGCCGGCGCTCGCGCGGCACCGACGCATCGACGTGCGACCAGCGGCCGGAGCGCACCTGCCACCAGCTGTACAGCCCGACGATCGCCGCGACGCCGAGCGCGAGGCCGAGCGCCACCAGCAGCGTCGACCAGGGCGCATCGCGGCGCTCGGCGGCGAGCGGCACCGCCAGCGGCATGACCACCGCCGGGTGGCCGACGATCGACAGCCACCGGGCCGCCGCCGGTGCCGGCGGCGCCGGCCGCGGCGTGGCAGGCCGCGGCTCCGGGGGTGGGGTGCCGGCGCTCACCGTTTGCGCGCCAACTTCGGGTCGAGCAGGTCGCGCAGCCCGTCGCCGATCAGGTTCAGCCCCAGCACCGCGAGCGCGATCGCCGCGCCGGGCCAGATCGCCAGCTGCGGCGCCTGGAACATCTGCGTCTGCGCCTCGTTCAGCATCCGGCCCCAGCTCGGCATGGGCGGCTGCGTGCCCAGGCCGAGGTAGCTCAGCGCCGCCTCGGCCAGGATCGCGGTCGCGAACTGCACGGTCGACTGCACGATCAGCACGCTGGCGATGTTCGGCAGCACGTGGTCGAGTGTGATGCGCCACGGGCCGGCGCCGGCGGCACGCGCAGCGAGCACGTATTCGCGCGCCCAGACCGCGTTCGCCGACGCGCGCGCGGTGCGTGCGAACACCGGGATGTTGAAGATGCCGATGGCGACGATGCCGGTGACGATGCCGGGGCCGTAGATCGCGCCGAGCATGATCGCCGACAGCAGCGCCGGGAAGGCGAAGGCGAAGTCCGACAGGCGCATCACCGCCTCCTCGACCCAGCCGCGGCGTGCCGCGGCCAGGCAGCCGAGCGCGACGCCGCAGACCAGGCCGATCAGCACCGCCACCACGCCGACCAGGATCGAGGTGCGCGCGCCGACCAGCAGTTGCGAGACGATGTCGCGGCCCAGGCTGTCGGTGCCGAGCCAATGCGCGGCGTTCGGGGCGGCCAGCTTGTTCGGCACGTCGATCTCGGTCGCCGGCCACGGCGTCCAGACCAGCGACAGCGCGGCGCTGCCGACGAACAGCAGCGTCAGCAGGCCGCCGAGCACGAAGCTGCGATGCCGCCGGGCGCGCGACCAGAAGCCGGGTTCGGCGGCCGCAGCCGCTGCGGCGAGCGCGGCGGCGGGCTCAGGCATCGCTCGGCCGCAGCCGCGGGTCGATCACCGCGTACAGCACGTCGACGACGAAGTTGACGACGACGACCATCGCCACCAGCAGCAGCACGACGTCGCGCACCACCACCAGGTCGCGGTTCGCGATCGCCTGGAACACCAGCCGGCCGACGCCGGGCAGCACGAACACCTGCTCGACGACGACCGTGCCGCTGATCAGGAACGCGAACTGCAGCCCCATGATCGTCAGCACCGGGATCATCGCGTTGCGCAGCACGTGCCGCCACAGCGCCTGGCGGCGCGTCAGGCCCTTCGCGCGCGCGGTGCGGACGAAGTCCTCGCGCATCACGTCGAGCACGGCCGAGCGCGTCCAGCGCGCCAGCACCGAGGCCTGCACCACCGCCAGCGCCAGCGCCGGCAGCAGCAGCGCGACGAAGCCTTCCCACGGCCCGCCGCCGTCGTCCTCGGTCCAGCCGGGGAAGCCGCCGGCGCTGACCCACTGCAGCTTCACCGCGAACAGCAGGATCAGCAGGATCGCGAACCAGAAGTTCGGGATCGCCAGCCCGAGCTGGCTCGCCGTCATCACGCCGACGTCGCCGAGCCGGTTGTGGCGCGCTGCGGCGTAGACGCCGGCGGCGAGCGCGACGACCACCGTGAACACCATCGCCATCGCCGCCAGCGGCAGCGTGACCTGCAGCCGCTCGGCGATCAGCGCGCCGGTCGGCGTGTCGTACGAGATGCTCAGGCCGGTGCGGCCCTGCAGCAGGCCGGCCATCCAGTCCGTGTAGCGCTGCAGCGGCGGCCGGTCGAGGCCGAGCTTGGTCTCCAGCGCGGCCAGCGACTCCGGCGTCGCGGTGTCGCCGAGGATGATCTGCGCGGCGTTGCCCGGCAGCAGCTCGAGCACCGCGAACACGACCATCGACGCCACCGCGAGCGTGGCGACGAAGGTGGCCAGGCGCTTGAGCAGGAACAGGCCCATCGCGGCGATGATGCCCGAAGCCCCGTCCGCGCCGCCGCCCCGCGTTCCGGGGCCCCACCGGCCGCGGGCCTCTTGCACGCGCCGCGCGGCAGGCGCATGCTGCGTCCCGGCGCGACGCCGCCGCCGTCTGCCTGGAGCCCCCCCGATGAAGCCACTTGCCCTTGCCGTGCTGTCGCTGAGCTTCGGCCTCAGCGTTCCGAGCCAGGCCGTCACCCGCGGCCAGGTCGATACCTTCGAAAGCGGCACGACCGAGGGCTGGGTGATCAATCTGCTCGGCATCGGCAACCCGCCGCCGGAGGCTCTGCCGCAGAACATCGCCGACGGCGGCCCGGCCGGCAGCGGCGACAACTTCCTGCGCCTGACCGCCCTCGGCGGCGGCGGCGCCGGGAGCCGGCTGACGGCCGCCAACGCGTTCGGCGCCTGGGCCGGCGACTACGCGAGTGCGGGCGTGACCGGCATCCGCGTGGACCTGCGCAACCCGGGCACGACCGATCTCGTGCTGCGGCTCGTGTTCGAGAACCCGACCGGCGGCCCGCCGACCGACCTCGCGGTGTCGACCGCCGGCATCACCCTGGCGGCCGGGGGCGGGTGGACGAGCGTGCTGTTCCCGGCCACCGCGTCGGCGCTGACGCCGCTGCTCGGCAGCGCCGCCA
>JAFLDG010000478.1 GCA_017302495.1 Burkholderiales bacterium | reverse complement strand
GCCCGGGCCGCGGGCGTCGCGGCGGCGGCTTCCAGCCGGGCGGCGACGGCAAGTGCGGTGCGGTTCAACATGGGCTCGGCCAGGATCAGCAGCGGGATCACGAGCAGGCAGCGCACGTGCACGCCGTAGTGCCGCAGCAGCGATTCGCCCGGATCGCCCGGCCCGTCCGCCCGGCCCGTGGCCAGCGCCCAGGCCGCGATCGGCAGCCAGGTCAGCAGCGCCAGGCCGAGCGCGCGCCGGCCGGCCCCGAGCCCCTGCCGCGGCGCCAGGCGCAGCCGGCGCAACCAGCGCAGCGGCGCCTCGTTGGCGACCGGCGAGAACCGCGCCCCCGCGGTGTCGATGGCGGGGGTGTCGGCTGTCATGCGCCTGCCTCGTGTCCCGCGCCGCCGCCGGCTGGCCGCCGGCGCCTTACTGCCCGCTGCCCCGCATGACCGTCTCCATCACGCGTTCGAGGTTGAAGCTGCCGGGCTTCTGCCGCGGCGGGTAGTCCTTGAAGCTCTGCAGCCAGTTGGCGACGAAGGCGCCGGCCGGGGCGAAGGCCCACATGTGCTCGACGTACCAGCGCTGGTAGCCCATCGCGTGCTCGTGCTCGGCGCGCTCGAAGGGGTCCATGCGCAGGTTGCTCAGCAGCGGCGCGCGCAGCACCTTGAACGGGTCCTGCCAGACGCGCAGGCCATGGCCGGCCTGCTCGAGGAAGGTGACCTTCAGGTCGCCGTAGCGCAGCGCCGCGACCGAGCCGTCGTCGGTCCAGTAGATGAACTCCTTGCGCGGCCAGACGGCCTGCCCGCGCAGCGCGGGCCCGAGGTCGTAGCCGTCCAGGTGCACCTTGTAGCTGCGGCCGCCGATCGTCGCGCCCTTCTTCAGCGTCTCGGCCACGTTCTGGCCGCCGGCAGCGTTGACCAGCGTCAGCAGCATGTCCTCGTGCGCGCCGATGTCGTTGATCACCGTGCCCGGCTGGATCGTGCCCGGCCACTTGATCATCGTCGGCACGCGGTAGCCGCCTTCCCAGTTGGTGTTCTTCTCGCCGCGGAACATCGTCGTGCCGCCGTCGGGCCAGGTGAAGGTCTCGGCGCCGTTGTCGGTGGAGTACATGACGATGGTGTTCTCGTCCAGCCCCAGCTCCTTCAGCTTGGCCAGCAGCTGGCCGACGTGGCCGTCGTGCTCGACCATGCCGTCGGCGTAGATGCCCTGACCGGTCTTGCCGTCGGAGGCCGCCTTCAGGTGGGTGAAGATGTGCATCCGGGTCGAGTTCCACCAGATGAAGAAGGGCTTGTTCGCCTGCTTCGCGCGCTGCATGAAGTCCAGCGTCTTGGCGGTGACCTCCTCGTCGATGGTCTCCATGCGCTTGCGCGTCAGCGGGCCGGTGTCGGTGATGCGGCCGTCGGCGAAGCTGTGGATCACGCCGCGCGGGCCGAACTTCTTGCGGAATTCGGGGCTCTTCGGGTAATCGGCGTACTCCGGCTCTTCTTCCGCGTTCAGGTGGTAGAGGTTGCCGAAGAACTCGTCGAAGCCGTGGTTCGACGGCAGCATGTCGTCGCGGTCGCCGAGGTGGTTCTTGCCGAACTGGCCGGTCATGTAGCCCTGCGCGCGCAGCAGCGTGGCGATGGTCGGGTCTTCCTTCTTCATGCCCTCGGGCGCGCCCGGCAGCCCGACCTTGGTCAGGCCGGTGCGGATCGGCGACTGGCCGGTGATGAACGCGGCGCGGCCGGCGGTGCAGCTCTGCTGGCCGTACCAGTCGGTGAAGACCGCGCCTTCCTTGCCGATGCGGTCGATGTTCGGCGTCCGGTAGCCCATCATGCCCATGTTGTAGGCGCTGACGTTGAACTGGCCGATGTCGTCGCCCCAGATGACGAGGATGTTGGGCTTGCTGCCTTGCGCCCGGGCGGGGCCGAAAAACAGCGCGGCGAGCAGGGCGACGAGCAGCAGCGTGAGCAGGCGAAGCGGCGGAACCATGGTCGGACCCTCGGGATGTCGACGGGCCGGCAGTATGGCGACGCGACGGGTGCTCGTCCAATATCGGGACGCGCGGGGTTTGATACGCTGCGCGCATCATGGACACGCTGCAGATGTACCGACAGGCGCTGGTGCTCGCCCGGCACGGCAACTACGCGCGCGCGGCCGAGGCGATCGGCATCGCGCAGCCGAACCTGACCCGCGCGATCGCCGCGCTCGAACGCTCGCTCGGTGTGCGCCTGTTCGACCGCGGCCGCAGCGGCGCGGTGCTCACCGCGTTCGGCCGCGTCTTCGTCGAGCGCGCTTCGGGCCTGCTGCACGGCGACGCCGAGCTGCGGCGCGAGTTGCAGCTGCTGGCGGCGCTGGCCACCGGCACGCTGACGATCGCCTGCGGCCCCTACGCCGCCGAGGCCGCAGTCGGCGACGCTATCGCGCGGCTGCTGGCCGCGCACCCGAAGCTGCGGGTCGAGTGCCGGGTGCTGGCGCCCGAGCTGACGCTGGCCGAGGTGCTGGCCGGCCATGCCGACATCGGCGTCGGCACCGACGCCGTCCCGGAGATGGAGAACGCGACCGAACTCGTCGTCGAGCGCTTCGCCCCGCTGCAGGCGCAGCTGGCCTGCCGCCCCGGGCACCCGCTGCTGCGCGAGCGCGGGCTGACGCTGGAGCGTGCGCTGCAATACCCGCTGGTCACGACCCGGCTCAGCGGCGCCGATGCGCTGCAGGTGATGCCCGGCTTCGTACCCGAGGCCGCGTCGCGCGGCTCGCTGCCGCAGCTGGTGCCGCCGATCATCGTCAACTCGCTCGCGATGGGCCGCCAGATCGCCGCCGGCAGCGACGCGCTGTTTCCCGGGTTCGTCGCGCAGCTGGCCGACGACCTGAGGGCCGGCCGGCTGGTGCTGCTCGACCTCGACGCCGGCCTGCACAACACGCACGCCGCCTACCACCGCCGCGACCGGCCGCTGGCGCCGGCGGGGCAGGCGTTCCTGGCCAAGCTGCGCGAGGTCGAGCAGGAGTTGCAGCAGGCGGACGCCGTGCCCCGCAAGCCCCGGCGCCGGGCCTGATCGCCGGCGGCCGAAGCGGCGCCCGGCCGCG
>JAFLDG010000477.1 GCA_017302495.1 Burkholderiales bacterium | reverse complement strand
GCTGTTCAACCCGCTGCCGGTGCGCGGCCCGTCGCTGGCGCAGCGTGTGCTCGGCTCGCTGCACGCGTTCGACCGCATCAACCGCCGCATGCACAACAAGCTGCTCGTCGCCGACGGCCACCTGGCGCTGGCCGGCGGCCGCAACGTCGGCGACGACTACTTCATGCGGGGTGCGGTGGCGAACTTCGTCGACCTGGACATCCTGTGCACCGGCGCGGTGGTCGGCGAGCTGGCGGCGCTGTTCGACCGGTTCTGGAACGATCCGCTCGCCTACCCGGTCGGCAACCTGGCCGGCGGCGCGGCCGCCGCGCCCGCCGTCGCGGCCGCGCCGGCGCCGCCGCCGACCCCCTTCGACGGCGCCGGCGTCGCGGCGCAGATCGTGCAGGGCCGGCTCGCGCTGCACTTCGCCGACGTGCGGCTGCTCGCCGATGCGCCGGACAAGGTGGTCCGGCCCGACGCCCCGACCCGCCCCGGCGAGGCGATGGCGCAGGCGCTGGCGCTGATGCGCGCGGCCCACGGCGAAGTCGCGATCGCGTCGCCGTACTTCGTGCCCGGACCGATCGGCATGGCGCTGCTGCAGGAGGCGCGCGACCGCGGCCTGGAGGTGCGCGTGCTGACCAACTCGCTCGGCGCCACCGACGAGCCGCTCGTGCACGGCGGCTACCGGCGCTACCGGCGCGCGATGCTCGAGCTCGGCGTGAAGCTGGCCGAGCTGAGCCCGCTGCACGGCGCGCACGACCAGGGTGCCGGCCGATACCGTTCGTCGCTGGGCCGGCTGCACGCGAAGTTCGCGGTCGTCGACCGGCGCTGGCTGCTGGTCGGCTCGATGAACATGGACCGGCGCTCGTCGCGGCTGAACACCGAGTTCGCACTGGCCATCGACAACGCCGCACTCGCCGCCGAGGCGCTGGGCCTGCTGCAGGCGCTGTGGGCGGGCCCGAACTACCAGCCGCGGCTCGCGCCGGCGACCGGCCGGCTCGAATGGCTGGCTTACCGCGGCGCCGACCCGGTCGTGCTCGACCGCGAGCCGCACGTCGGCCCGGTCGATCTCTGGCGGCTGCCGCTGCTGTCGCTGTTCGTGCCCGAGGAACTGTTGTGAGCCATGGGGCGGAAGTCGGCGCGCCGGCCGATGGCCGCCGCCGCTGCGAATCTGAGTCGCGCTCGACCAGAGGGAGCCGGGCGTTGGCTCCCGGTCTACCCTGGGTGTTCGCCGCAGGCTGAACCGACGGCCGAAGTGCGTTGTTCAGGCGACGCAGACAGCGCCGCTGGGGCAGAAGGCGGCCATGACCGGAAACTGGCGATCGCCCGGTCCACGCGGCGCTCCAAGATCGGCCGTGTCGCCGACACGACGCGGCCGAGTCGGCTCGAGGCGACGTCTGCTGAGATTGAATGCGGCAAGGGACTTGTCGGACGCGAAGCCTAGGGGCAGCGCAGCACCGCCGCCACATCGCCCACTAGCCGCGCCTGCCTGCCGGTCAGGTCATCACATTGCAGCACGCAGCGCAGCACCGCGCACAACAGCGGCACAGGCAGGGTCTGCGGCAGCAGGCTCAGGCGGCCGCTGCGCTGCAGTTTCGTCAGGTCGCCGGCGTCCAGGTCCTGCAGGCTGTTGAAGTCCACCCACGTGGGCAGCGTGAGCACGCCGCCCGGTGCACCCACGAAGTGACCGGCACGTGGCGGCCCCAGGTTGCACGCGGGCTGCTCCACCAGCCCGTTGGGCTTGCTGGTGAACACAGCCGTTACCACGTCGCGGCTGCGCGGGTCCACGGCCAGCACCAGCAGGTACTTGCGCTGGCACTCGCCCGTCTTGGGGTCCAGGTAGTAGCAGTCGTCGCGCCAGATCTGGCCCGGCTGAGCAGCCACCGCAGCCGTGGCCATACCCCGGCTCAGGCGGCTTCGGCGTGGCGGGCGGCCAGCAGGGCGGCGCGGTACTGGGCCTGTTCCTGCGCCAGTTCGCGCACCACTTCGGCGTGCGGGTCGGCCTCGCCGATGGCCAGTTCGTAGGGAATGGCGCGGTGTGCGCCCTCGCCGTTCTGCCACACACGGTCCCAGGCGCCGTTCTGCGCGTGGGTGACGTCGATCATCTTCGGGGAGTAGGTGTTACGGTACCGGTCGGCCAGGGCCTGCATGATGCGCAACTGCCGCGGGCTGAACGGCTCGGCATCGAACTGCACGCCGTCGTTGACCTTCACGGCTTGGCGGTCGTAATCGATGACCTTCTCCTCAACGATGTGCACGAGGCTGGCCAGGTCGGGGCAAAGGTCTTCCCACTCTTCCATCAGTTCGACGGGCACCGGGCCGAACTTCCAAGCCTGGTACTCGAGCCCGGTGGCACTCTTGCCGGTCTGTCGGAAGTGCTCGAAGTCCAGCAGGTACAGCAGCTTGAACAGCTTGATCTTGCCGCAGTGCTGCGTGTGGGACGCGAAGAACACCACCGCTTGCAGCAGGCGCTGTCGTTCGTTGTGGGTGAGAACTGGCATAAAAGGGGTCATTATCCTGTCGAGCCCTGGCGAGGTCAAAAGCCGACCTGACCAACCCTTTGAAAGAGCGACGCCTTGACGCGTCGCCCTTCTCACCGCCGCCGAGATTCGGCGATGGATCGAAAGCTACCCATAGCCCCCTCGACCTGAAGGGCAGCCGTGCATCAGGGTGCCGACCCTCGCCCGGTGCGACCCGACGGCCCCCTTGCGGCCGTGAGCAAGGCTACGCGTCGAGGCGATCGGACGGGACGCGGCCTCAGCCGGCGCCCGCCGACCGGCGCGCGTCGAGCAGCCGACTCACGGCCGTGCGCAGCGCCTCGGCGTCGACCGGCTTGGCCAGCAGTGCGCGCACGCCGTGCGCCGGCAAGGCAGCGGCGTCGACCGCGTCGGCGTTGCCGGTGTAGAGCAGCACCGGCAGCTCGGGCCGCAGCGCGACCGCGCGTTGCGCGAGTTGCAGCCCGGTGAGCTGCGGCATCGTCTGGTCGGTGATCAGCAGCTCGACTTCGTGC
>JAFLDG010000476.1 GCA_017302495.1 Burkholderiales bacterium | reverse complement strand
ACCGCGCGGCCCGCGCGGCCCATCGCCGCCGCGCCTTGTGGGTCGCCGGCCAGCCGGACGAGACCCTCGGCCATCGCGTCCACGTCGGCCGGCGGCACGAGCAGGCCGGTCGCTCCCGGATCGACGAGTTCGCCGTTGCCGCCGACGTCGGTCGCGAGCACCGGCAGCGCGCTCGCCATCGCCTCGAGAATCGTGTTCGACACGCCTTCGGCCAGCGACGGCAGCGCGAAAGCCTGCAGGCCGCGCATGAGTTCGGCCACGTCGGCGCGCTCGCCCGGGAGCCAGGCGAAGTCGCGCGCGCCGGCATCGGCGAGCACCGCCTCGCATGCGGCCTTCAGCGGACCGTCGCCGACCAGCACCAGCCGCAGCCGGCCACGCAGTTCGGGGCGAAGTTCGAGCGCTCGCACGAAGGCGCGCGCGAGCGTCGGCTGGTTCTTCACGGTCTGCATGCGGCCCACGGTGCCGGCGAGCCAGTGCCGGCCCGGCGTGAACGGGCAGCCGTCGATCGCGGCCGGCCCGCCGGGCGCCGGATGGAAGCGGCGCGTGTCGACGCCGTTGTAGATCTGCGTGATGCGCTCGGGCGGCACGTGCACCTTGTCGACAAGGTACTGCTGAAGATCCCGCGACAAGGCGACGTAGTGCTGCACGAAGGGGCGGTAGAGGCGGCGCAGCCGCTGGTACGTGCGGTTCGAACCGTCGAGATCGCCCACGTCGCGCCCGTGCTCGCCGTGCACGCGCACCGGCACGCCGGCGAGCCGGGCGGCCGGCTGCACCTCGAGCGCGGCGAGGTTGCGCGTGTGCACGATGGCCGGGCGCAGTTCGCGGAACAGCCGCAGCAGCCGCGGGTACAGCCACCAGGTCTGCCCGGGCCGCTTGTTCAGCGCGATGCAGCGCACGTCGCCGCGGCGGATGCGACGCGCGAAATCGGTGACCTCGGTCAGCGAAACCACCACGTGGCGGTAGGCGTGCGCCGGCAGGCGGTTGATCAGGTTCACGACGCCGTTCTCCAGGCCGCCGGTGTCGAAGCGGTAGACGACGTGGGCAATGAGCGGGCGCGGGTCGATGGTGGGGATGTCCTTCTTCAGCCCCGATGCGAACCCGAACCCGCGGCGCTCATCGGCCGCCTCGCGCAGCGCCCAGGGCGGCGGCGATGGCATCGCCGTGCGATGCCATGAAGCCGCGCAGCGTTGCATCCGCATCGTCGGCCGACGGCGTGGCGATCAGCACCGAGGCCCCGTCGTCACCCCGGCCCTGCAGCCGCGCCGATGCCTGGAGCAGCTTGGCATGCGCGTCACCGGCCGTCAGCCGGCCGTCGACCCAGTAGAACTGCCACACCCGCAGCCGGACCGACGTGCCGCCCGCCAGCGGCAGCGCCTGCCGGACCTCGGCCGCACGAACCGCCAGGTCACGGCCTGGAATGGCGGCGTCGACGCGGCGCTGGAAGACCTCGGCCCAGGCCTTGTCGTCCCGGGAAACGATGGTATTGGTGGAAGAGACGAGCCGGCTGTCCTGCCCCTGGTCGCGGTAGTAGCCGACCCAGAGCCAGACGGTCTGGCCCGCTTGCAGGTAGGACGCGCTGCGATGGGCCGCCGGGTTGCCGAAGCCCGGCTCGAAAGGCAGCGGCGCAGGCGTGCCGCCGGGCGGAAGTGCCAGCACCGGTGCGGCCGCCTCCCCGGGCTGGTCGAGGCGCCAGTCGACCCAGCGCGTGCCCGCGAGCATGGTCAGCACGAGCACCGCCACCGCCCAGGGATGCCCGCTCGCGGACCCGTTGCCGCGCGTGGTTCTGGGGGCAGCGTCGGCATCGAGCGGCGGCTCGGCTTGCGCCCACCGCATGCCGATGACGAACATCAACCCGATGACGATCCCGAAGAATACCCAGCCGTAGATCAGGTGGTCCACGCCCACCGCCAGCGTGTTGCCCGACAGATGCCCGATCATCACGATCAGGTAAGCGCGCACCCAGTTGGCCACGACGGGGACGACGATCGCCACGGCCATGAAGGCGAGGCGGCGTTTCAGCGAGCGGTAGTTCAGGTAGGCAAACAGGGTGCCCACCATGAACGACGCGATCAGGTAGCGCACGCCGCTGCAGGCGTCGACCACCGACCAGTTGCCGCTGGGGATGACGAAGTCGTTGCCCTCGCGGTAGACGGGGATCCCGGTCAGGCGCAACGCCCACACGGTGAAATCGGCCGTGCGGTCGATCATCACCGGCACCAGGAATTCGCCCAGCGGCACGCTGAAGTACAGGAAGGCGAGCGGGAACAGCAGTTCGCGCGTGACGGCCCACCCGTACAGCGCGGGCACCGAGAGCACGATCAGCGTCACGAGCGCGAACTGCGACGCCGCATCGACGACGGCCAGTTCACCCAGCAGCCACAGCAGGCATGCGAAGGCCAGCGGCAGCAGCAGCCATGGCATCGGCTTCGGCTCGAGGCCGGCCAGGTGTGCCCGCCGGCGCCAGGCGAGCCACAGGCTGATCGGCGGCACCAGGATGCAGTGCGCGAAGGTGTCCGACCGCAGCCAGATGGCCACCATGGCCTGCGCCGTGTCGCGGAACAGGAACAGGATCGCTGCCAGCATCAGGGCGAACGGCAGCAGCGGTCGCCAGCTCGCAGCGCCGGACGAACCCGGCTTCATCAGTGCCGCACCGGTTCTGTCGCTCATGCCGCGGCGGCCTGCGCAGGCTGCTTCTTCACGGCACCCAGGTGCCGGTCGAAGGCCGCCAGATGGGCGTCCCAGCTGTAGTCGCGCAGCACGCGCTCGCGGGCCGCGGCGCCCATCGCCGCGCCGCGGGCCGGTTCGGCCAGCAGGGCGCCCACCTCGCGGGCGTAGTCGTCCACGCTGCCTGCCACACCGAGTTCGCGACCCGGCACGGCACGCATCGCCTCGACGCAGGCGGCGGCGGCGACCACCGGCCGCGCCATCGCCATCGCCTCGAGGATCTTGTTCTGGATGCCGCGCGCCAGGCGCAGCGGCGCGACGACGACGGCTGCGTGCTGCAGCCAGGGCCGCACGTCGGCCACCGTGCCGGTCACGTTCACGGCGGGGCCGGCGAGC
>JAFLDG010000475.1 GCA_017302495.1 Burkholderiales bacterium | reverse complement strand
CTCAAGCCGGTGGAGCCCGAGCGGCTGGCGGCCTGCGTGCAGCGGCTGCAGCGCACGCTGGCGACGCGCGGCGACGCGGCCGCGTCGATGGCGGCGGCGCTGCAGCAGCTGCGCGGCCTGCTCGGCGCCGCGCCCGACGCGGCCCCGCCGCAAGCCGGCCGGCTCGAGGTGATCCAGGCCCAGGTCGGGCAGACCGTGCACCTGGTGCCGGTGGCCGAGGTGATCTACTTCGAGGCCGCGGACAAGTACGTGCGCGTGGTCACCGCGGAGCGCGAGCACCTGATCCGCCTGCCGCTGCGCGAACTGCTGCCGCAGCTCGACCCGGCGAAGTTCTGGCAGATCCACCGCGGCACCGTGGTGCAGGCGCGCTGCGTGGCCAGCGCGCGCCGCGACGAGTCGGGCAAGGCCTTCCTGACGCTGCGCGGCCGGCCCGAGACGCTGGTCGCGAGCCGGCTCTACGCGCACCGGTTCAAGGGCATGTAGGCCGGCCGCCGCGCGCCGGCATCACCCGCCTTCGAACGCGCGCCGCACCGCGGCGATGTCGATCTTCTTCATCGTGAACATCGCCTCGGCCGCGCGCCGGGCCTTGGCCGGATCGGCGTCGGTGTGCATCTCGAGCATGCCGCGCGGCACGATCTGCCACGACAGCCCGAAACGGTCCTTGACCCAGCCGCAGGGCATCTCGGTGCCGCCGTCGGACGTCAGCGCGGCCCAGAGCCGGTCGACCTCGGCCTGGTCTTCGCAATCGACGCTCAGCGACAGCGCTTCGGTGAACTTGAACTGCGGCCCGCCGTTCAGCGCCTGGAAGGGCTGGCCGAACAGTTCGAACTCGATCAGCATCACCTTGCCGCGGTGCTGCGGCACCGCGTCGCCGTAGTGCGAGGTGCGCAGGATCCGGCCGTTGCCGAAGGTGCGCAGGTAGAAGGCCACCGCTGCTTCAGCATTGAAGTCGAACCACAGACAGGGGGTGATCTTGGCCTTCACAGCGTCCTCGCCAGCGCTTCGAGCTGATCGGCCGCCTTGCCCCAGCCTTCGTGGAAGCCCATCTTCTCGTGCGCGTCGCGGTCCTCAGCGCTCCAGTGCCGGGCGATGGCGGTGTACCGCGTGCCGCCGCCGGGCGCGTCGGCGAAGCGGATGTCGCCGACCATGAACGGCTTGTTGGTGCCCGGCAGCCAGTCGCCGACGAAGGCGTCGGTGAACACCAGCCGCTGCATCGGCTCGACCAGCAGGTAGCAGCCCGGGCAATCCTGCACCATCGGCTGGCCGTCGGGGCCCGGGCCTTGCATGCGCGTGAAGCTGGCGCCGCCGGGGCGCAGGTCGGCCCGCACCTCGGTCGCGCGCCAGGGCACGGGGCAGAACCATCGCTCGATCAGCCCGGGCTCGGTCCAGCAGCGCCAGACCGCGGCACGCGGCGCGGCCAGCGTGCGCTCGAGCACCAGCACATGCGGCGAGGCGAACTCGGCGTTGTTCATCGTCGACCTCCTTCAGACATCGACGACGGTCCGGAAGCCGCCGTAGATCAGCCGCTTGCCGTCGAAGGGCATCGGGTTCGTCTCCCGCTGCGTGCGCGGATGGGTGGCGAGTTTCGTGTGCGCGGCGTCGCGCGTCCCCTTGTCGGGCCAGACGATCCAGGCGAAGACGACGCTCTCGCCCGGCTCGCGCTTGACCGCCATCGGAAACGAGGTCAGCTTGCCCTCGGGCACGTCGTCGCCCCAGCACTCGACGACGCGCAGCGCGCCGTGCTGCTTCAGCAGTTGCGCCATCTCGGCGGCGTAGCGGATGTAGGTCTCGCGCTGGGCGTCGGACACCGCGGCGACGAAGCCATCGATGTAGTGCATCGTGTTCTCCCGGGGAGGGCTGCGGCCTCAGGCCTGCGGTGTGTCGATGCTGACCATCCAGTGCACGCCGAAGCGGTCGCTGCACATGCCGAAGCACGGGCTCCAGAAGGTCGGCCCGATCGGCATGAAGACGCTGCCGCCTTCGGCCAGCGCGGCGAACTGCGCGCGCGCCTGGGCTTCGCTGTCGGCGGTGATCGACAGCGTCACGCCGGCGTAGGACGGCGTCTCGGTGCTCATGCCGTCCGAGGCCATCACCCGCGTGCCGCCGACATGGAAGCTGCTGTGCATGACCTTGTCGTCCCAGCCTGGCGGCAGCGGCATCGCCGGCGGCTCGGGGCTCTCCTTGAAGCGCATCACCATTTCCGGTACCGCGCCGATCGCGCGCTGGTAGAAGACCAGCGCCTCGTCGCAGCGGCCGGCGAACATCAGGTAGGGCTCGACTCTCATGCTTTCCTCCGTGGGCGGGGGGTGGGTGCGGGCAGCCCGTCGCCGAGCAGGCCCTGCACGTAAGCGCGCAGGTGCGCGACCAAGGGTTCCGCGGCGCGCGCCGAACCCTGCGACTTGGCGACGACGAAGGCGCCCTGCAGCGCGGCCTGCGTGAACAGCGCCAGGCTCTCGGCCGTCCATTCGGCCCGCGGTGCATAGCGCGCCTTCGCCGCTTCGATCGTCGGCAGCAGCGTGGCCGCGTGGCCGGCGATGCCGGCGCCGCAGGCGTCGCGGATCGCCGGGTGGGTGGCGTAGGTCTCCTGCACCAGCGTGCCGAGCAGGCAGGTCACGTCGGGCAGCTCGCCCTGCAGCAGCGCGGCGCGGAAATCGAGGTAGGCGAGCAGCCGCGCGCGCGGGTCGGCCACCTGCTGGTACGGCGCCTGCGCGAACAGCGCGCCGGTGACCCCGTTCCAGTGGCCGACCGCGGCCAGCGCCAGGTCTTCCTTGCCCTTGAAGTGGTGGAAGAAGCTGCCCTTGGACAGGCCGGTGGCGGCGCAGATGTCGTCGACCGTCGTCGCCGTGTAGCCCTTGCGGCGGAAGGCGGCGAGCGCGGCGTCGAGCATGCGGGCGCGGGAATCGGAAGGGATGGGCGGCATGGCAGACCGACTGATCGGTATGGATCGTACAGACCGGTTGGTATGCTGGCAACAGGGTCTTTGCGTCGCGCCTTCACCGGTTCGCGAGGGCCACGCCGGCCTCGCCCGCCGGCAGCACCGGCGCCGCAGCCGGCGGCGCCCGGCTGCGGCTTCG
>JAFLDG010000474.1 GCA_017302495.1 Burkholderiales bacterium | reverse complement strand
GTGCCGCGCGCGGCCAGCGCCACGACGCCGGCCTGCGCCGCCATCGACGCCAGGCACAGCACGTAGGCCAGCACCGGCCCGCGCAGCCCCGCCGGCACCGACGGCCACAGCCAGGCCAGGATCGCGGCGGCGAGCACGCCGTAGCCGACGAAGGGCAGCGGCCGCGCCGCGAACCGGGCCACGCGCGTGAACGCCCACAGGTAGGCCAGGTGCGCGAGCAGGAAGCTCACCAGCCCGGCCAGGAAGCCCCGTTCGGGCCACATCAGCGCAACGTCGCCGGCCAGCGACAGCACGAGCCCGGCCAGCACCCAGCCGCGCACGGCCGGCAGGCCGCGGCCGCGCGGCCAGGCGTAGGCGATGATCAGCAGCGTCGTCAGCGGCTTGAAGGCGAAGTTCAGCCACGGCTGGCCGAGGGCCCAGGGGGCGGCGGCGATCGCCAGCGCCGCGCTGACGACGGTCGGCAGGGCCAGCGGGGAAATGGACATCTTCGGCTGACACGGGCAGGCGGCGGGCGGCGGCGATTCTGGCACCGGCCCGAGGCCCGCGCCGGGCCTTCCAGGGCCGTCTTGTCCGCCGCCCGCGCCGGCCGGCGCAGAATCTCGGCCGTGACGGTCGAACGCGGCCGGGCGCAGGGGCCCGGCTCCCGGCGGCTGGGCGGCCGTGGCCCCGATCGGCCCTGGAAGCGGGCAGCAGAGAGACGAACAATGGCACGCATCGAACAACGCCTCGCGGCGATGGCCCTGACCCGGCTGCCGCCGCTGCAGCCGCCGGGCGTGGTGCTGCCGTCCGGCACCCCGGTCGAGATCGAGGCCTGACCGCGATGCGCATCGCCCTCGTCAGCGACATCCACGGCAACCTGCCCGCGCTGCAGGCGGTGGTGCGCGACCTCGACCGGCGCGGCGTCGACGCGGTGATCAACCTCGGCGACGCGCTGTCCGGCCCGCTGCTGCCGCAGGCCACCGCCGAGTTCCTGATGGCGCAGGACTGGGAGCACCTGGCCGGCAACCACGAGCGCCAGGTGCTCACGCTCGGCCCCGGCCGCTGGGGCCCGGAGGACGCGTTCACGCACGGCCAGCTCGCGCCCGAGGTGCTGGCCTGGATCGCCACGCTGCAGCCCGCGCGCCGCTACAGCCGCGACCTCTACCTGTGCCACGCGACGCCGGCGAGCGACCTGGACTACCTGCTCGACACGGTCGAGCCGAGCGGCGCGGTGCGCGCCGCCACGGCCGCCGAACTGCAGGCGCGGCTGGGCACGATCGACGCGGCCGTGATCGCCTGCGGCCACACGCACCACCCGCGCGTGCTGCGCACCGCCGCCGGGCAGCTGCTGGTCAACCCGGGCAGCGTCGGTCTGCAGGCCTACGAATGGGACCGGCCGCATCGGCACCGCATTCAGAACGGCGCGCCCGACGCGCGCTACGCGATCGTCGAACGCGAGCACGGCCAGTGGCAGGCGCAGCTGCTGGCGGTGCCCTACGACCACGAGTCGATGGCGCTGCTCGCGCAGGCGCGGGGCATGGCCGACTGGGTGCACGCGCTGCGCACCGGCTACATGGAGTAGCGCCTTGCCGGACCGACCCGAGTTCCGGCCGCCGCAGCGGCTCGCGCTGTTCGACCTGGACCACACGCTGCTCAGCGGCGACAGCGACGTGCTGTGGTGCGAGTTCCTGCTCGCGCAGGGCGCGCTCGATCCGAGCTGGCGCGAGCGCTGTGCGGCGGCGGCCGCGGGCTACACCGCCGGCACCACCGCGCCGCAGGCCTACTGCGACTTCCATGCGTCGACGCTGGCGGGCCGCAGCGCGGCCGAGCTGCTGCCGCTGCGCCGGCGCTTCCTCGACGAGCAGGTCCTGCCGCGCATCCCGCCGGACGCGCACGCGCTGCTGCGCCGGCACCGCGACGCCGGCGACCGGCTGGTGCTGACCACCGCCACCAACCGCGTCGTCAGCGAGCTGACCGCGCTCGCGCTCGGCATCGACGACTACCTCGGCACCGAACTGGAGATCGTGGCCGGCCGCTACACCGGGCGCACGCGCGGCGTGCTGAACATGCGCACCGGCAAGGTCGAGCGGCTGCGCGCCTGGCTGCACGAGCAGGCACTGCCCGACACCACGCTGCGCCAGGCGGCGTCGTTCTACAGCGATTCGATCAACGACCTGCCGCTGCTCAGCGCCGTGCGCTGGCCGGTGGTGGTGGACCCCGACCCCCGGCTCGAATCGGCCGCGCTGCGCAAGGGCTGGAAGGTGCTGCGCCTGCGGCGCTGACGGCGCGAGGCACCCCCGCGCCGCAGCTAGATCACGCCGTCCTTCTGCATCGTCGAGACGATGACCTGGACGAAGTGGTCGATCAGCTGCGGCACGCCGGTGGAGCCGGTGGCGGTGGTGGTCGCCGCCGACCACAGCACGTTCGCGTTCGCCGCCTCGAACAGCCGGGTATCGGCATGCACGTTCTGGGTGGTGGTGACCTGCGGCGGAATGGAAGTCGCCCACATCGTGTTGTAGTAGCCGGCGAAGCCGCCCCAGCCCGGCCCCCAGCCGCCGCCCCAGCCCCAGCCCGGGCCCCAGGCCGGACCCATGACCATGCCGGGCGAGACGTTGACCTGGGTGCTGACGTTGATGATGCGTGTCACCAGCGCATGCGAGACCCCGGCCTGCGCGACCGCGCGGCGCAGCGGTTCCTCGGCGACCGGCCCGTCCTGCGGCAGCACGGTGTACGACTGCACCGCCCTGACGCCGACGGCGCCGAGGGCGGCCGCGAGCCGGTCTTCGGTGAGGCGGCGGTTGGTGGCGTCGCGCACCGCGGCCATGACCATCACGCTGCGCACCGCCTTCTTGCCGGCGTAGTCCGGGTTGACCCACTGGGCGTCCAGCGTGGTCGTCGACGTCGCGCAGCCGGTGCCGACGACGACGGCAACGACACCAAGGGCCAGGCGCAGGTACATGAGCATCTCGTCACTCCGCAGGTGGGCGCGGCGCCGGCGACGCCGCGGCGGGAAGCGTAGCGCATGTCGGGCCG
>JAFLDG010000473.1 GCA_017302495.1 Burkholderiales bacterium | reverse complement strand
CTCGGCATGGCCGCGGCGCCGTTCGCCGGCGTCGGCGCGCCGGTGATGGCGAACTACGTGCCGGTGCTCGACGGCCCCGCCTTCCTCGGTGCGCTGCTCGTGTTCGGCGCCGGCGTCGTGCTGCTCGTCCTGCGCGGCCTGTGGGCGGCGCAGCCGGTGGGGCCGGCGCCGGACGGCGCGGGCGCGCTGCGCTTCGGGCTGAACGCGAGCGTGGTCGCGACCGCGGTCGCGCTGATCGCCTTCGCCTGGTCGTGGCAGACGGTGCCGCGCGGGCTCGACCCGAAGGCGTACTACGAGATCCTGTTCTGGGGCGGCGGCCATGCGCTGCAGTTCACCTGGACGCTGCTGATGCTGGTCGGCTGGCTCTGGCTCGCCTCGGCCTGCGGCGCGCGCACGCCGCTCACGCCGCGGGTGACGATCGTGCTCTTCGGCCTGGCGCTGGCGGCGGTGTTCGTCACGCCGCTCGCGTACCTGATGCACGACCCGGCGAGCGTCGAGCACCGCGCGCTGCACACCTGGGCGATGCGCGTCGGCGGCGGGCTGGCGATCGCGCCGGTGGCGCTCGCGGTGCTGCTCGGGCTGCGCGCCGGCGGGGCATCGGCAGCGCCGGAGCAGCGGCCGCTGCGCGCGGCGCTGCTGAGCTCGATGCTGCTGTTCGGCGCCGGCGGCGTGATCGGCGTCTTCATCGCCGGCAGCGACGTGCGCGTGCCGGCGCACTACCACGGCTGCATCGTCGGCGTCACGCTCGCGCTGATGGGGCTGGCGCTGCTGCTGCTGCCGCGCCTGGGCTACGCCGCGCCGCAGGGCCGGCTCGCGGTCGCGCAGCCGTGGGTCTACGGCATCGGGCAGCTGCTGCACATCCTCGGCCTGGTCTGGTCCGGCGGCTACGGCGTGCAGCGCAAGGTGGCGGGGTCGGAGCAGGTGCTGCGCAGCACCTCCGAGGTCGCCGGCATGGGGCTGATGGGGCTCGGCGGCGCGGTCGCGATCGTCGGCGGGCTGCTCTTCGTGGTCGTCGTCGCGCGCGCGTTGCGGGGGCGTTGATGCGCTGGCTGCAGGCCCCGCTGCGCGGCGGCTTCATGGCCGCCGAGAGCGTGTTCAACCGCGCCTTCGGCGACCGGCTGAACCCGCTGTACCACCTCGGCACGATCAGCTTCTTCCTGTTCTGGGTGGTGGTCGCGAGCGGGCTGTACCTGTACGCGTTCTTCGAGACCGGCGTGGCCGAGGCCTACGGCTCGGTGCAGTCGATCACCGAGCGGCAGTGGTTCGCCGGCGGGGTGCTGCGCAGCGTCCACCGCTACGCGTCGGACGCGATGGTGCTGACGATGGGGCTGCACATGCTGCGCCACTTCGCCTTCGACCGGCACCGGGGCTTCCGCTGGTTCTCGTGGGTCTCGGGCGTGGTGCTGATCTGGGGCGTCTACGTCAGCGGCATCAACGGCTACATGCTGCCGTGGGACGAGCTGGCGCAGTACGTGATCACCGCCAGCTTCGAGTGGCTCGACCAGCTGCCCGGCTTCGGCGGCACGCTGATGCGCAACTTCATCTACCCGGACAGCGTCAGCGACCGCTTCTTCTCGCTGCTGTCGTTCCTGCACATCGGCGTGCCGCTGGTCGTGCTGCTGCTGCTGTTCGTGCACGTGCAGCGGGTGCCGAAGGCGCGCACGAATCCGCCGCGGCCGATCATGCTCAGCCTGGTCGTCACGCTGGTCGTGCTGTCGCTGCTGCACCCGGCGCTCAGCCAGGGCGGCGCCGCCGACCTGGGCCGGGCCGTCACGTCGGTGCGGCTCGACTGGTTCTACCTGCCGGTGCTGCCGCTGCTCGACCGCTGGAGCGCACTCGAGGTCGGCATGCTGCTGGTCGGCGGCACGCTGCTGCTCGGCTTGCTGCCGTGGCTGCCGCCGCGCCGGCGCGCGGGGGCCGAACGGCACCTGACCGTGCACCCGTCGACCGAGGCGATCGCGCTGCGCGACGGCGAGACGCTGCTCGAAGCCGGGCTGCGCCACGGCGTGCCGATGGCCTATTCGTGCCGCACCGGCGGCTGCGGCGTGTGCCGCTGCACGGTGCTGCACGGCCAGGTCGACCCGGGGCCCTTCCAGCCCGGCGCCTTGAGCGCCGCGCAGCGCGCGCGCGGCGAGGTGCTGTCGTGCTGCGCGACTGCGCTGTCCGACGTCGAGATCGAACTGCCCGGTGCGCAGGCCGCCGCGCCGGCCCCCGGCCGCTACGCGGCCACGGTCGAGGCCATCGAGCGCCTGGCGCCGGAGGTGATCCGGCTCGTGCTCGCGCTGCCGCCGGGCCAGCGGGTGGACTTCCGGGCCGGCCAGTACATCGACATCGTGCTCGACGACGGCGCGAAGCGCGCGTTCTCGTTCGCCAATGCACCGGGCCCGGACCCGCGCATCGAACTGCACGTGCGCCGGATCCCGGGCGGGCGCTTCACGACCCAGGTCTTCGAGCGGATGAAGGTCGGCGACACGCTGCGCTTCGAGGGGCCGCTCGGCGACTTCACGCTGCGCGACGGCGAACAGCCGATCCTGTTCGTCGCCGGCGCGACCGGCTTCGCGCCGGTGAAGAGCATCGTCGAGGACGCGTTCGCGCGCGGCGTGCACCGGCCGATGCGGCTGTACTGGGGCGTGCGCAAGCCGAGCGACCTGTACGCGGTCGACCTGGTGCGGGGCTGGCAGCGCGAGCATCCGAACTTCCGCGCCGAACTGGTGCTGTCGGAGCCCGACCCGGCCTGGGCCGGCCGCCGCGGCCTGGTGCACGAGGCGATGCTCGCCGACCACCCGGACCTGCGCGGCCACGAGGTCTACGTCTGCGGGTCGGTGCAGATGGTGCAGGCCGCGGTGCCGGCATTCCTGGCGCAGGGGCTCGGCGAGGACGCCTGTTTCAGCGACGCGTTCGTGCCGTCCGCGGTGCCGCCCTGAGGCCGGCCGCGGGCACCCCGGCGTTCGCACCCCGGCGTTCGCTTGTCGGCGCCCGCGGTGGCCGGTATAATTCATGCACAGCTAATGCATCTTAAAGCCCGATGATCGACGCACGCGTTCGCCGCAGGATGCCGGTCGGCCGCGGCGCCGCCACCGATGCCGGCGCACGGCCCGTGGCAGC
>JAFLDG010000472.1 GCA_017302495.1 Burkholderiales bacterium | reverse complement strand
TCGGCATAGGCCTGCGCCGCCAGCTCGAAGCTGCCGAGGTGCGGCGTCAGCAGCACCAGCCCGCGGCCGGCCTGCAGCGCGGCGTCGATCAGCGCGGCGCCGTGCCACTCGATCGGGTCGGCGATCGGCTGCCCGGCCGGCCGCAGCCACAGCCGCAGGCCCTCGGTGCCCATCTTGCCCGCTTCGGCGACCGCCTGCCGGCGCTGCGCGGCCGTGATGCCGGCGAGCGCGGCGTTGGCCTTGAGCCGGCGGCGGTAACTTGCAGAGGCGAGATACGCGGCCCAGCCGAGCCAGGCACCCAGCGCATGCAGGAAGCGCAGCGAGCGGCGCGACAGCCAGTGCAGCAGGAAGGGCATGCTTCGTATAATTCGCGGCACGCGCCGAGTTATGAACTACTTGCAGGGCGCGTCCGGTGTTCCCCACCGGCCGGGAGGCTCGCGCGGCGAGCGCGGCCCGCGAAAGTACTGCTAAAGCGTTCGCCGCTCCTTCTGCACGCGACGGCCGGCAACGCGATCCGCAACGTCAGTCAGGAGTTTACGCAGTGGCGAACGACTTTCTCTTCACCTCCGAATCCGTGTCCGAGGGCCATCCGGACAAGGTGTCCGACCAGATCTCGGACGCGATCCTCGACGCGATCTTCAAGCAGGACCCGCGCTCGCGCGTCGCCGCCGAGACGCTGACCAACACCGGCCTGGTCGTGCTCGCCGGCGAGATCACGACCAACGCCCATGTCGACTACATCCAGGTCGCGCGCGACACGATCAAGCGCATCGGCTACGACAACACCGAGTACGGCATCGACTACAAGGGCTGCGCGGTGATGGTCTGCTACGACAAGCAGAGCAACGACATCGCGCAGGGCGTGGACCACGCGTCGGACGACCACCTGAACACCGGCGCCGGCGACCAGGGCCTGATGTTCGGCTACGCCTGCGACGAGACGCCGGAGCTGATGCCGGCGCCGATCTACTACGCGCACCGGCTGGTCGAGCGCCAGGCGCAGTTGCGCAAGGACGGTCGCCTGCCCTTCCTGCGGCCCGACGCGAAGAGCCAGGTGACGATGCGCTACGTCGATGGCAAGCCGCACTCGATCGACACCGTGGTGCTGTCGAGCCAGCACGCGCCGGAGATGAGCCTGGGCACGTCGATGAAGCCCGAGTTCGTCGAGGCGGTGGTCGAGGAGATCGTCAAGCCGGTGCTGCCGAAGGAGTGGCTGAAGGACACGCGCTACCTGGTCAACCCGACCGGGCGTTTCGTGATCGGCGGCCCACAGGGCGACTGCGGGTTGACCGGGCGCAAGATCATCGTCGACACCTACGGCGGCGCCTGCCCGCACGGCGGCGGCGCCTTCAGCGGCAAGGACCCGAGCAAGGTCGACCGCTCGGCGGCTTATGCCGCGCGCTACGTCGCGAAGAACATCGTCGCCGCCGGCCTGGCGCGGCAGTGCCAGATCCAGGTGGCGTACGCGATCGGCGTCGCGCGGCCGATGAACGTGACCGTCTACACCGAAGGCACCGGCGTGCTGCCCGACGACCGGATCGCGGCGCTGGTGAACGAGGTCTTCGACCTGCGGCCGAAGGGCATCATCCAGATGCTCGACCTGCTGCGCCCGATCTACGAGAAGACCGCGGCCTACGGCCACTTCGGCCGCGAGGAACCCGAGTTCACCTGGGAAAGGGTGGACAAGGTCGCGGTGCTGCGCGATCTCGCTGGCCTGAAAGGCTAGCGGGATCGCGCAGCAGCCGAGCCGGGCGCAGCCCGGCTCGGCCAGCGCGCAGCGCTGCCGCGGCCTTGCGGCGCAGGCTGACTTCGCGCAGCGAAGTCAAGGCGCGCAGCGCCGGGCCGGAGCCACAAGGTTGATGCAACACCACGACCTGGCAGGCCTGAAGGCCTGACAGGTCGTGCAGCAGCCGAGCCGGGCGCAGCCCGGCAAGGCCAGCGCGCAGCGCTGCCGCGGCCCGGCCGCAGTTGCCCGGCGCGCCTCAGGCGTCGACCACCACCCCGTCGCGCAGTTTCACCGCCCCACCCGCACCCAGCTCGGCGATCATCGCCTCGCTCCACGCCCGCGGCGACTCGCTGTCGTGCCGGCCGAAGCCGGCCCACAGCCTGCCCACCAGCGGCGCGACCTCGGCCCACTGCAGCAGCTCGGCGAGCGGCTGCGTGCGCACCTCCATCAGGTGGTACTTCAGCAGCACCTTCAGCGCATGCCGCGCATGCCGCGGCGGGTCGGCGACATAAGCCGCGAGCCGCGAGCGAGCGCGCTGCAGCGCGCCGGCGACGTCGGTGAACGGCGCGCCGTGGCCCGGGATCACCACCCGCACCGGCAGCCGCTCGATCGCGTCCAGCGTCGCCGCCACGTCGCCGAAACCCGCCTCGCCGACCAGCTCGGGAAACACCAGCCCGAAGCCGTTCGCCCAGAGCGCATCGGCCGACACCAGCACGCCGTTCGCGGCGTCGAGGAACATCAGCGAGTGCGGGTCGTGCCCCGGCGCGGGCAGCGCCTCCCAGTCGCTGCCGCCGGCGCGCCAGCGCTCGCCGGCGCCGATCGTGCCGGCGATCGTGAAACGCTCGCGCTGGCCGAAGTCGTCGTGGCCCAGGCGCGTCAGGTCCCACGCCCGCACCGCGTCCGCCTGCCCGGGCGGGATCACGATCGGCGCACCGAAGCGTTCCTGCAGCGCGGCATTGCCGCCGCAGTGGTCGGTGTGCAGGTGCGTGATCAGCACGCGTTCCAGCGGCTGCCCGCGCAGCGCGTGCTGCACCAGCGCCACCGTCTGCGGTGCATGCGCGAGGTGGCCGCTGTCGATCAGCCAGGCGCCGGCTTCGTCGCCCTGCGCATGGACGAGCAGGTTGTTCGACGACAGCCAGCCGCGCTCGAGCACGGTCAGGCCGTTCAGCGCCGGGTGCCCGGCTGCAGCGGTGTCGGTTGCCGCGATCGCCATCGGCCGATTCTCGCCGGCCAGGGCCGGCGCCAACCGGCGCCCGCGCACGCGTCGCCGCTGCCGGCGCCTTCAGCGGCCGAGAATGCCGCGCAGCAGATCCACCGGCTTCGGGATCAGGTCCGAGGACTTCTCTTCCGCCGCCGGCGCCGGCGGCTCGCCCTGTGCC
>JAFLDG010000471.1 GCA_017302495.1 Burkholderiales bacterium | reverse complement strand
GCCGAGCAGCGCGGCCAGCCGGCGCCGCCACAGCACCGCCGCGCCGGCGGGGCGGCGCGGCTCAGGCATCGTCGAACAGCTTCGAATGCGTCTCGCGCAGCTGGCGCTTCAGCAGCTTGCCGCTCGGGTTCTTCGGCAGCGCGTCGACGAACACCGCCCGCTTCGGCGCCTTGAAGGGCGCCATCCGGGCCTGGCAGTGCGCGAGCAGCTCGGCCTCGGACAATGCCTGCCCGGCCTTGACGACGACGATCGCCACCACCGCCTCCACCCAGCGCGGGTGCGGCAGGCCGACCACCGCCACCTCGCTGACCTGCGGCAGGCGGTAGATCACCTCCTCGACCTCGCGGCTGGCGACGTTCTCGCCGCCGGTCTTGATCATGTCCTTCTTGCGGTCGACCACCGAGATGTAGCCGTCGGCATCGACCGTGGCCAGGTCGCCCGAATGGAACCAGCCGCCCTCGAACGCGGCGCGCGTGCGTTCGTCGTCGTGGAAGTAGCCGAGCATCAGGTGCGGGCTGCGGTGCACGATCTCGCCGACCTCGCCGGGTTCGACATCGTTCATCGCGTCGTCGACGACGCGGGTCTCGACGTTCAGCACTGCGCGGCCGCAGGAGCCGGGCTTGCTCAGCTGCTCGTCGGGGCCGAGCATCGTCGCCAGCGGCGCGATCTCGGTCTGGCCGTACAGGTTCCACAGCTTCAGCCCCGGCAGCCGCTGCAGGATTTCCTGCATCACCGCCACCGGCATGATCGACGCGCCGTAGTAGCCCTTCTTCAGGCTGGACAGGTCCGTCTTGTCGAACAGCGGCGAGCGCAGCAGCGCGATCCACACCGTCGGCGGCGCGAAGAAGCTGGTGATGCGGTGGCGCTCGATCAGCGGCAACAGGTTGTCCGGCGTCGGCGCCGCGGTGATGACGTTGCGCGCGCCGCAGTAGATGGCCGGGCCGAGGAAGACGTCGAGCTGCGCGCAGTGGTACAGCGGCAGCGCGTGCAGCATGAAGTCGTCGGCTCCGATGCCGGCATCGACCAGGCAGCTCACGTACTGCCACAGCACCGCGTCGTGCGTGAGCATCGCGCCCTTCGGCAGCGATTCGGTGCCGCTGGTGTAGACGATCTGCAGCAGGTCCGAGCCCGCGAGGTCGACCTCGGGCAGCGGCGCGGTGCTCGCGGCCAGGTCGTCGAAGCACAGCATGCCGGGCTCGGGCGCGGTAGTCTGCTCCGAAGGCAGCCAGAGGAACTCGCGCACCGCCGTGTCCTGCGCCGCCGCGGCGCGGGCGAGGTCGGCCAGGCCGCTGTCGGTCGCGAGCAGCGTCGCGCCGGCATGGCGCAGGATGTACGCCGCCTCGTCGGCCTTGAGCATGAAGTTGATCGGCACCAGCACCGCGCCGATGCGCGCGAGCGCGAAGCGCAGCGCGGCGAAGGCGTGCGAGTTGCGCGCCAGCACCGCGACCCGCGTGCCCTTCGCGACCCCGCGCGCGGCCAGGCCGGCGCCGAGCCGGCTCACGAGCGCGTCGAACTCGGCGTAGCTCCAGCGCAGCTCGCCGCAGGCGATCGCGAGCTGGTCCGGATGGCGGGCGGCGCTGCGGTGCAGCAGGTCGGCCAGGGTCTGGCGGCGCAGGGCGGGATGCATCGGATGGTTCTCCGGGAGGGAGGTCGGCGCGACGAGGAAAGCAGGCGCGCAGCTGCCGGCGGCGCAATTTAGCGCAGGCCCGGTGACCGGACGCCGCTGCCTACAATCCGCGCCCTTCGCCGCCCGCCCTCGCCGGCCCGCTCTCGCCGGCGCCGCGCCGGCCTGCCGCCGCCCCGATGCCCGCCCCGTCCGACGATCCGCAACTGCTGGCCGCGCTCCCCAACGGCGTGCGCGTGCTGCTGCTGCCGCTGCCCGGCCGGCCGACCGCCGACGTCAGCGTCTTCGTGCACACCGGCAGCCAGAACGAGGATCCGCGCCACAGCGGCATCAGCCACGTCGTCGAGCACATGGCCTTCAAGGGCACGACGACGCGCGACTGCCAGCGCATCAACCTCGACGCCGAGATGCTCGGCGCGCAGGTCAACGCGCACACCGACAAGGACCACAGCGCGTTCCACATCGTCGGCCTGGCCGGCGACGCGCCGGCCTTCGTCGGCATGCTCGCCGACATCGTGCGCCACGGCACCTTTCCGGCCGACGAGCTGGAGCGCGAGCGCCAGGTCATCCTGCACGAGCTGGCCGAGGACGAGGACGACGCGCTGGCCGAGGCCTTCCGCCGCTTCGACAAGCTCTGCTACGGCCCGCACCCGCTGGCGCAGCCGGTGATCGGCCGGCGCCGCAACATCGAGCGCTTCACCCGCGACGAGCTGCTCGACTACGTGGGCCGACAGTACACCGGCGCGAACACCGTCGTCGCGGTGGCCGGCGATGTCGACGCCGACGCGGTGCTGCGCGCGGCCGAGGCCGGCTTCGGCACGATGCCGGCCGGTGCGCCGAACCGGGTCGCGCCGCCGGCCTACCTCGGCGGCGTCGCGACGCACGCGATGAGCGGCAGCGTGCAGACGCACGCGGTGATCGGCTTCCCGATCCCCGGGCTGGCCGGCGCGCACCAGGCCGCCACCGTGGCCGCGGCGCTGCTCGGCGAGGGCATGAGCTCGCCGCTGATGGACGAGCTGCGCGAGCGCCGCGGCCTCGTCTACTACGCCGCCTGCTCGGCCGACGTGCTGGAACTGGCCGGGCAGTTCGTGATCGAGGCCTCGACCTCGCTCGAGCACCTGGACACCTTCTTCGCCGAGGTGGTGCGGCTGCTGCGCGCGATGGCCGAGCGTGTGCCCGACGCCGACCTGCAACGCGCGCGCCGGCAGATCGCGGTGCGCGAGCTGCGCGCGCTGGAGCGGCCGTCGCGCCGGCTCGAGGCGGCCGCGCTCGACCTGTTCGCGCTGCAGCGCGTGCGCCCGCGCGCGGAGACGATGGCTGCGCTCGGCGCGGTGACGGCCGCGCAGGTGCGCGATGCGTTCGCCGCGATGCGGGCGGCGGGCGCGACGATCGCGGTCGCGGGCAAGCTCAAGCGCGGCCTGGACGAGCGCGTGCGCGAGCTGGCCGCGCCGATCCTGCAGGCCGCACCGGCGGGCCCGGCGCCGCG
>JAFLDG010000470.1 GCA_017302495.1 Burkholderiales bacterium | reverse complement strand
TTCCTCGCCGAACGCGGCCATGCCGCCTACGGCTGGGAGCTGGGCACCAACCGCGGCGCGTCGCGCGAGCTGCTCGACGCCTGCCGGGCGCGCCTGCAGGCGATCGGCGCGCGCCATGCGGGCGAACGGGTGAGCCTGGTCGGCTGGAGCCTGGGCGGCGTCTACGCGCGCGAGCTGGCCAAGGCGCACCCGCCGCAGGTGCGCTGCGTCGTCACGCTCGGCTCGCCGTTCGCCGGCGACCCGCGCTCGACCAGCGTCGCCGCGATCTACCAGGCCGTGACCGGCCGGCCGTTGCGCGACGACCCCGAGCGCCGCGCCCGGCTGCGCCAGGCGCCGCCGGTGCCGACGAGTTCGATCTACAGCCGCAGCGACGGCGTCGTGCCGTGGCAAAGCAGCCTGAACGAGGACCTGCCGCACACCGAGAACATCGAGGTCGAGTCGAGCCACCTCGGCATGGGTGTGCACCCGTGGGTGCTGTTCGTGATCGCCGACCGGCTGCGGCAGGACCCGGCACGCTGGCGGCGCTTCGACCGCCGGGCAGCGTTGCGGGGGTGGCGCTGATGCAGGTGCAGGCGAACGGGGTCGCGATCGAGGTCGACGTGCAGGGGCCCGAACAGGGCGACCCGCTGCTGCTGATCATGGGCCTGGGCATGCAGCTGATCGGCTGGCCCGACGAGCTGGTGCAGCTGCTGGTGCAGCGGGGCTTTCGCGTGATCCGGCACGACAACCGCGACGTCGGCCTGAGCCAGGGCTTCGACCGGCACGGCGTGCCGAACGTGCTCGTCGCCGCGCTGCGGCACCGGCTGCGGCTGCGCGTGAACGCGCCGTACCGCATTGCCGACATGGCGGCCGACGCGCTCGGCGTGCTCGACGCGCTCGGCATCGAGCGTGCCCACGTCTGCGGCGCGTCGATGGGCGGCATGATCGCGCAGCACCTCGCGGCGAAGCACCCGCGGCGCGTGAAGAGCCTGACGCTGATCATGACCACCTCCGGCGCGCGCCACCTGCTGCAGCCGAAGCCGGCGGTGGTGCGCGCGCTGCTGTCGCGGCCGAAGCGTGCCGACCTGCCGGCCTACACCGCGCACATGTCGCAGGTGCTGAAGGTGATCGGCAGCCCCGGCTTCCCGGCCGACCCGCAGCGCGTGCAGCAGCGGCTGCGGCAGTCGTTCGAGCGCGCGTACCGGCCGACCGGCACCGCGCGCCAGCTGGTCGCGGTGGCGGCCGACGGCGACCGCTCGCCGCTGCTGCACCGCATCGTCGCGCCGACGCGCGTGATCCACGGCGAAGCCGACCCGCTGGTGCCGGTGCCGGCGGCGCACGACCTGGCCGCGAAGATTCCCGGCGCGGTGGCCGACATCGTGCCCGGCATGGGGCACGACCTGCCGCTGCCGCTGCTGCCGCGCATCGCCGACGGGATCGCAGCGAATGCCGCGCGACAATCGGCCTGAAGCGGCGTCCCGATCGGCGGGCGCTGCCCCGATGCGCCGACATGAACCTGCTCGCGATCCTCGCCGTCTTCGTCGGCGCCGGCTGCGGCGCGCTGCTGCGCTGGGGCTTCGGGCTGTGGCTGAACCCGATCCTGCCGACGCTGCCGCTCGGCACGGTCGCGGCGAACCTGATCGGCGGCCTGCTGATTGGCCTGGCCGGCGGGTTCTTCGCGGCGAACGCGGCGCTGCCGCCGGAGCTGCGGCTGCTCGTGATCACCGGCTTTCTCGGCGGACTGACGACCTTCTCGACCTTCTCGGCCGAGGTCGTGGACCTGATCGCGCGCCACGAGTACGCATGGGCGGCGGGCGCGGCCAGCCTGCACCTGTTCGGCTCGCTGCTGCTGACCGGGCTGGGCCTGCTGCTCGCGCAGGCGCTGCAGGCGCGCGCGGCGGGAGGGGGTTGAGCATGGACGGCGTGTACCTGAGGTTGTACGTGCAGGAGGGCCGGCGCCTGCACGGCAAGCTCGCCTGGGAGTGGCTGCTCGAGCAGGCGCTTGCGCTCGGCGTGCCGGGCGGCACCGCGGTGCGCGCGATGGCCGGCTTCGGCCGCCACGGCCGCATGCACGAGCAGCACTTCTTCGAGCTGGCCGGCGACGTGCCGGTCGAAGTCGCGTTCGCGCTCGACGCGGCGCAGGCCGAGAAACTGCTGCAACTCGTCGCCGAGCAGAGCCTGCCGCTGTTCTACGTCCGGCTGCCGGCGCACTTCGGCACGGTCGGCGTGCCGGCGGGCGGCGAGGGCGAGGGGGGCGGCCGATGAGTCCCTGGCGCCTCAGCGTCGCGCCGATGATGGAGTGGACCGATCGCCACTGCCGCTACTTCCACCGCCTGATCACGAAGCGCACCCGGCTGTACACCGAGATGGTGAGCACCGGCGCGCTGCGTTTCGGCGACGTGCCGCGGCACCTGGCCTTCGACGCCGCCGAGCAGCCGCTCGCGCTGCAGCTCGGCGGCAGCGAGCCGGAGGAGCTGGCGCACGGCGCGCGGCTGGCCGAGGCCTGGGGCTACGACGAGGTCAACCTGAACTGCGGCTGCCCGAGCGAGCGCGTGCAGCGCGGGGCCTTCGGCGCCTGCCTGATGGCCGAGCCGGAACTCGTGGCCGACGGCGTGAAGGCGATGCGCGACGCCTGTTCGCTGCCGGTGACGGTCAAGCACCGCATCGGCATCGACCGGCGCGAGGATTACGCCTTCGTGCGCGACTTCGTCGGCACGGTGGCCGCCGCCGGCTGCGCGGTCTTCGTCGTGCACGCGCGCAACGCCTGGCTGCAGGGCCTGAGCCCGAAGCAGAACCGCGAGGTGCCGCCGCTGCGCTACGAGGTCGTGCACCGGCTCAAGCGCGACTTCCCGGCGCTGACGATCGTGCTCAACGGCGGCCTCGCCGGCGACGCTGCGATCGCGGAGCAGTTGCGCGAAGTCGACGGCGTGATGATCGGCCGCGAGGCCTATCACCACCCGTGGTCGATGGCCGGCTGGGACGGCCGCTTCCTCGGCGCGCCGACGCCGCCGCCCGAGCGCGCGGCGGTCGAGGCGGCAATGGTGCGATACCTCGAGGCGCTGGCTGCGCGCGGCGTGCCCTGGCCGCAGGCCGCGCGGCACATGCTCGGGCTGTGGAACGGCACGCCGGGTGCGCGCC
>JAFLDG010000047.1 GCA_017302495.1 Burkholderiales bacterium | reverse complement strand
GTCGCGCCGACCTCGGTGTGCGCGAACTGGGCGGCCGAGGCCGAGCGCTTCGCGCCGTCGCTGCGCTGTACGGTGTACGGCGAAGGCGACCGCGCCGGGCAGCTCGGGCAGGCGGCGGCCGGCGACGTCGTCGTCGTCTCGTACGCGCTGCTGCTGGGCGACGCCGAGGCCTTTGCGGCGCGCGATTGGGCGACGCTGGTGCTCGACGAGGCGCAGGCGCTGAAGAACGCGGCGACGCAGCGCGCGAAGGCGGTCGGCACGCTGCAGGCCGGCTTCCGGCTGGCGCTGTCGGGCACGCCGGTGGAGAACCGCCTGGCCGACCTGTGGTCGATCATGAACCTGCTCAACCCCGGGCTGCTCGGCAGCGCGAACCGCTTCGGCGAGCGCTTCGCCGGGCCGATCGAACGCCAGCGCAACGACGCGGCGCGGGCGCGGCTGCGCCGGCTGGTCGCGCCCTTCCTGCTGCGGCGGACCAAGGCGCAGGTGCTCACCGACCTGCCGCCGCGCACCGAGATCGTCCACCGCGTCGAGCCCGGGCCCGAGGAGCGCGCGTTCCTGGAAGCGGCGCGGCGCAGCGCGGTCGAGCGCGTCGCGGCGATCGACGTCGCCGACAGCCGCAGCGCGTTCAACGTGCTCGCCGAGCTGACCCGGCTGCGCCGCGCGGCCTGCGACCCGCGGCTGGCCGCGCCCGAGCTGGGCCTTGTCGGCGCGAAGGTGCAGGCTTTCGAAGCGCTGGCCACCGAGCTGGTCGAGGCGCAGCACAAGGCGCTGGTCTTCAGCCAGTTCACCGACTTCCTGAAGCTCCTTGCCGCACGGCTCGACGCCGCGGGCCTGCGCTACCAGTACCTCGACGGCAGCACGCCGGCGGCGGCGCGCGCCGAACGGGTCGCGGCGTTCCAGCGCGGCGAGGGCGAGCTGTTCCTGATCAGCCTGAAGGCCGGCGGCTACGGGCTGAACCTGACCGCGGCGGACTACGTGGTGATCGCCGACCCGTGGTGGAACCCTGCCGCCGAAGACCAGGCGATGGGCCGCGCGCACCGCATCGGGCAGCAGCGGCCGGTGACCGTCTATCGGCTCGTCACCGCCGGCTCGATCGAAGAGCGCATCGTCGGCCTGCACCAGGACAAGCGCGAGCTGGCCGAAGGCTTGCTGTCGGGGCAGGACGGCGGGGCGCCGCTGCGCGCCGAGGAGCTGATCGAGCTGCTGCGCGATTGACGCCTGCTGAGCGCCCCCAGGGCCGGACGGTGCCCAGCCCGCCCCTCCCCGTGGTGGTCGAGCAAAGTGGCAAAGCCACGTTTGCTTGAGCCGGCGAGGGGCAGCAGCACTGCTTCAGGCCGTGGCCGGTGGTACTTTGGGCGCGCCCGGCGCATGGGGCGCCAGGTCGGCCAACTGCTCGGCGGCTCCAACGCTCGGCTCGTGGATGCCGGTGAGCAATCGCTTACCATACGACCCGTATTGCAGGTATGGGCCACCCATATGAAGACCACGATCGAACTGCCGGACGACCTGCTCGAACGCAGCAAGGCAGTGGCGCGGCGCGAGAACTCCACGCTGAAGGCGCTCGTCGAGGAAGGCCTGCGGCTGGCTTTGCGCGCCCGCTCGCGCCGGCGCGGGGCCTCGTTCGCGGTGCAGCCCTTCCACGGTGACGGCCTGACGCCGGAGTTCGCCGACGCGGGCTGGGAGAAGATCCGCGACGAGATCTACCGTGATCGCGGTTGACACGAACATCCTGGTCTACGCGCACCGCGCGGACTCTGCCTTCCACGACGGCGCACGAGCGGCCCTGGAGTCACTCGCCGTCGGGACGCGGCCGTGGGCCCTCCCGTGGCCCTGCGCACACGAGTTCTTCGCCGTGGTCACGCATCCGCGCATCTACCGCACGCCGACACCCGCCGCCATGGCGTTCGATCAGCTGCGCGCCCTCCAGACGGTGGCCAACCTCGTGTTCATCGCCGAGGCGGATGGCTACCTGGCGCAGCTCGAGCCGCTGGCGCTGGCGGCCAAGGCCCAGGGTGGCGCCATTCACGACGCGCGCATCGCCGCGATCTGCCTCTCGCACGGCGTGGCCGAGCTGTGGTCGGCCGACCGCGACTTCTCCCGCTTTGCGTCGTTGAAGGTCCGCAATCCGTTGATGGCGTGAGGCCGGTGCGTCGATGCCGCCGCCCCGACGCCTGATGGCCGGAGCGGTCAGTCCGCGGGCGGCAGCGCGGGAGGCGCCGCGGGCGCGTCGGGCTCCAGGTCGGCCCACAGCTCGGCCGCGTCGACGACCAGGTCGACGCTCGTCAGCTTCACCGCATCGTCGGGCCCGCTCGGGTGCAGTACCCACAGCCCGTCGGCGCCCTTGCGGTACAGGTCGCAGCGGCGCCGTTCGACGTCCACGATCAGGTATTCGGCCAGGCTCGGCAGCCGCCGGTAGTCGGCGAACTTGTCGCCGCGGTCGAAGGCCGCGGTCGACGGCGACAGCACCTCGGCCACCAGCACCGGCTCGCGCTTGACCAGCCGGTCGGCGAGGTCGGCCGCGCTGCAGGTGACCATCAGGTCGGGGTAGAAAAAGCAGTCGGCGGCGTCGACGCGCAGCTTGACGTCGCTGCCGTAGACGCGGCACGGCGTGCCGCGCAGATGCTGGCGCAGCTTCATGTACAGGTTGCCGGCGACCGTGTCGTTGCGATCGACCCCGCCGGTCATCGCGAACACCTCGCCGCGGATGAACTCATGCCGGTCCATCCGGGTCGATTCCCAGGCCAGGAATTCGTCCGCCGTCATCGGGCGGCTCTCGAGGGCGTATCCCACGCGCGGCTCCGTCACCCTGAGGGTCATCGGGCCCAGTGTAGAAGGTCGGTCGATAGAATGCGAGCCCTCCCGAGGAGCGTTGCGACGGCGGCCGCGAACGGCCCGCCGCCAGGCTCGGGGCGCCGCACCGGCCGATCGGCCCGAGCGGACGACAACGGCGCTCACCCCCGCCCGGCCGACGGGCGCCGCGGGTGGGCCGCGGCGCCGCAGGCCCGGGCCTCAGGAGCCCGACGTGAACGACGAAGCCGTGATACCCGATGAGCCGGCGCTGACCGGGCACACCGCCGTGCCGCCGATGCGGCTGTCCGGCCTGGAGCCGGTCACGCTCGATCCGGGCCACCTGTTCGTCAACATCGGCGAACGGACCAACGTCACCGGCTCGAAGGCCTTCGCGCGGATGATCCTCGCCGGCGACTTCGAGGGCGCGCTCGCGGTCGCCCGGCAGCAGGTCGAGAACGGCGCCCAGGTCATCGACGTCAACATGGACGAGGCGATGCTCGACTCGAAGGCGGCGATGGTGCGCTTCCTGAACCTCGTCGCCAGCGAACCCGAGATCGCGCGCGTGCCGGTCATGATCGACTCGTCGAAGTGGGACGTGATCGAAGCGGGCCTGAAGTGCCTGCAGGGCAAGGGCATCGTCAACTCGATCTCGCTGAAGGAGGGCGAGGCCGAGTTCAGGCGCCAGGCCAAGCTGGTGCGCCGCTACGGTGCCGCGGCGGTGGTGATGGCCTTCGACGAGACCGGCCAGGCCGACAGCTTCCAGCGCAAGATCGACATCTGCGCGCGCGCCTACCGGATCCTGGTCGACGAGGTCGGCTTCCCGCCCGAGGACATCGTCTTCGACCCGAACATCTTCGCGATCGCCACCGGCATCGACGAGCACGACAACTACGCGGTCGACTTCATCGAGGCCACGCGCTGGATCAAGCAACACCTGCCCGGCGCCAAGGTGTCGGGCGGCGTCAGCAACGTGAGCTTCAGCTTCCGCGGCAACGACCCGGTGCGGGAAGCCATCCACACCGTGTTCCTGTACCACGCGATCCAGGCGGGCCTCGACATGGGCATCGTCAACGCCGGGATGATCGGCGTCTACGACGAGCTGGACCCGGTCCTGCGCGAGCGCGTCGAGGACGTGGTGCTGAACCGCAAGCCGGCCTACCGCCCCGGCGAGCCGCCGCTGTCGGCCGGCGAGCGGCTGATCGAGATCGCCGAACGCGCGAAGGGTGCGGCCAAGGACGACTCGGCGCGCCTGGCCTGGCGCGCCGGCACGGTCGAGGAGCGCCTGAGCCACGCGCTGGTGCACGGCATCACCGACTACATCGTCGAGGACACCGAAGCCTGCTGGCAGGCGATCCGCGCGAAGGGCGGGCGGCCGCTGCACGTGATCGAAGGGCCGCTGATGGCCGGCATGAACGTCGTCGGCGACCTGTTCGGGCAGGGCAAGATGTTCCTGCCGCAGGTGGTGAAGAGCGCGCGCGTGATGAAGCAGGCGGTCGCGCACCTGCTGCCCACCATCGAGGCGGAGAAGAAGGCGCTGCTCGACGCCGGCGGCGACGTGAAGCCCAAGGGCAGGATCGTCATCGCCACCGTCAAGGGCGACGTGCACGACATCGGCAAGAACATCGTCACCGTCGTGCTCCAGTGCAACAACTTCGAGGTCGTGAACATGGGCGTGATGGTCCCGTGCCAGGACATCCTCGCCAAGGCGAAGGTGGAAGGCGCGGACCTGATCGGGCTGTCGGGGCTGATCACACCGAGTCTGGAGGAGATGAGCCACGTCGCCGCCGAGATGCAGCGCGACGACTGGTTCCGCGTGAAGAAGATTCCGCTGCTGATCGGCGGCGCAACGACGAGCCGGGTGCACACCGCGGTCAAGATCGCGCCGCATTACGAAGGGCCGGTGGTCTACGTGCCGGACGCGAGCCGCTCGGTCGGCGTGTGCGCGGCGCTGCTGTCCGACGAGCGCGCGGCGAAGTTCGTCGCCGAGCTGCAGGCCGACTACGCGCGGGTGCGCGAGCTGCACGCACGCAAGAAGGAAGCGCCGCTGGTGAGCCTGGCCGAGGCGCGCGCGAACAGGACGCCGGTCGACTGGGCCGCCTACGACCCGCCGAAGCCGAAGTTCATCGGCCGGCGCGAGTTCCGCAACTACGACCTGGCGGAACTCGCGGCGTGCATCGACTGGGGTCCGTTCTTCCAGACCTGGGACCTGGCCGGCCGCTTCCCGGAGATCCTGCGCGACGAGGTCGTCGGAACGGAAGCGCAGCGCGTGTTCAGCGACGGCAAGCGGCTGCTGCACCGGTTGATCGAGGGCCGCTGGCTGCGGGCCAATGGCGTCATCGCGCTGCTGCCGGCGAACACGGTCGACGACGACACGATCGAGGTCTACACCGACGAGTCGCGTACCGAGGTGGCGCTGGCCTGGTCGCCGCTGCGCCTGCAGACGGCGAGGCCGGTGGTCGATGGCGTTCGGCGCCCGAACCGCTGCCTGGCCGACTTCGTCGCGCCGAAGGGGGTCAAGCCCGACTACATCGGCCTGTTCGCGGTGACCGCGGGGCTGGGCGTCGAGAAGAAGGAGCGGCAGTTCCTCGACGACCACGACGACTACGGCGCGATCATGCTCAAGGCGCTGGCCGACCGCCTGGCCGAGGCCTTCGCCGAGCGGCTGCACCAGCGCGTGCGCACCGAGCTGTGGGGCTACGCGGCCGACGAGAAGCTCTCGAACGACGAGCTGATCGCCGAGAAGTACCGCGGCATCCGGCCGGCGCCGGGTTATCCGGCCTGCCCGGACCACTCCGTCAAGCGTCCGATGTTCGACGTGCTCCGGGCGCAGGCGATCGGCATGGACCTGACCGAGAGCCTGGCGATGACGCCGGCGGCGAGCGTCAGCGGGTTCTACCTGGCGCACCCGCAGGCCACCTACTTCAACGTCGGCCGCATCGGCGACGACCAGCTCGAGGACTGGGCGCGGCGTCGGCAGCTCGCGGTCGACGACGCTCGCCGGCAGCTCGCGCCGCAGTTGTAGCGATCGGTAAGCGCCGCGCGGCGGCGCTTGCCTTCGGTCACAGCCCGCGCTCACCTGGCCGCCGCGGCGGTCGTTGAACCCGTCACGCCGGGCGCGTCGTTGACGCCCGCCGCGCGGCTTGGCCGCGCCTGCTCGAGCAAGGCCACAGGGAGCCGACGTGACGATGCAACCGATCCGGCATCAGCCCATCCTGCAACGCCTCGGCGCGGCCGTCGCGCTGGCCGCCGGCCTGCTCGCCGCCGGCTGCGGCGGCGGCGAAGGCGACGCCACCACCGAGGGCCCGAGCGGCACCGGCGCGCAACTGGTGGCCGAGATGCCGCAGTCGCGCGCCGACGCGGCGCGTTTCCTGACCCAGGCCACCTTCGGCCCGACCGACGCCGATGTCGACCGCGTGATGGCGATCGGCTACGCGGCCTGGATCGACGAACAGCTAGGCCGGCCGGCCAGCGGCCACCGGGCCTACTGGGAGGCGGCGAACGCGGCGATCAAGGCTGCCAACGCCGGCAGCAGCGCGGGGCAGGACCAGGTGCTCGAGTCGTTCTGGAAGTCCGCCGTCGCCGGCGATGACCAGCTGCGCCAGCGCGCCGCCTACGCGCTGAGCCAGATCTTCGTGATCTCGATGCAGGACGGTGGCGTCGGCAACGACCCGCGCGCGGTTGCCGCCTGGCTCGACATGCTCGCGACCCAGGGCCTCGGCAAGTACCGCGACCTGCTCGAGGCGGTGTCGCGCCATCCGCTGATGGGCGTGTACCTGTCGCACCTGCGTAACCAGAAGGCCGACCCGAGGACCGGCCGCGTGCCCGACGAGAACTACGCGCGCGAGGTGATGCAGCTGTTCTCGATCGGCCTGGTCGAGCTGAACGCGGATGGCACGGCGCGCGTGGGCAGTGACGGCCGGCCGCTGGCCACCTACGGGCCGGCCGACATCGCCGGGCTCGCGAAGGTCTTCACCGGCTGGAGCTGGGCCTGCGCCGACTGGCCCGACAACGGCTGCTTCTCCTGGGGCTCGACCAACGGCGACACCGACCCGGACCGCGCCTTCAAGAGCATGCTCGGCTATCCGCAGTACCACTCGGCCGAGGAGAAGAAGTTCCTCGGCGCGACGGTCCCCGCGCAGTCGCCGGCGGACCCGCAGGCCAGCCTGCGGCTGGCGCTGGACACGCTCGCCGCGCATCCGAACGTCGGGCCCTTCATCGGCCGGCAGTTGATCCAGCGCCTGGTCACCAGCAACCCGAGCCCGCAGTACGTGGCCGCGGTCGGGGCCGCGTTCAACGCCAGCGGTGGCGACATGGCGGCGATGCTGAAGACGGTGCTGATGCACCCCGAGGCGCGCCGCAGCGGTGGCCATGCCGGCAAGGTGCGCGAGCCGGTGCTGCGCCTGTCGGCCTTCCTGCGCGCCTTCGGCTTCAAGTCCGACAGCGGCGGGTACAAGGTCGGCAACACCGACAGCGCCGCCTCGGCGCTGGGCCAGGCGCCGCTGCGCTCGCCCTCGGTGTTCAACTTCTACCGTCCCGGCTACGTGCCGCCCGGCACCGAGTCCGGCGCGCTCGGCCTGGCGGTGCCGGAGCTGCAGATCGCGCACGAGACCTCTGCGGCCGGCTACGTGAACTACATGCGCGACAGCGTCGCCTCCGGCGTCGGCCAGTGGAACAGCGGCACCAGCCGGCGCGACCTGCAGGGCGACTTCAGCGCCGAACTCGGCCTGGCCGAGCAGGTACCGGCGCTGGTCGACCGGCTCGACGCCAAGCTCTTCCCCGGCGGCATGCCCGAGGCGCTGAAGGCCGAGATCGTCGGCGCGGTCGAGAAGATCGCCATCCCGGCGCCGAAGGCCGACGGCTCGAACGCCAGGCAGGTGAACGACGCCAGGCGCGCGCGCGTGAACGCGGCGATCTTCCTCGCCGTGGTCTCGCCTGAGTTCCTGGTCCAGAAGTGAGGGCGCCCCGATGACCGTCCACGATGCCACCCGCCGCCTGTTCCTGCGCCACGCCGGTGCGCTCGGCTCGCTGCTCGGCGCTACGGCCGCGCCGCTGGCGCTGAACCTGCTCGCCGCGGGCAGCGCGGCGGCGCAGGCCGCGGCCGACTACAAGGCGCTGGTCTGCGTGTTCCTGTTCGGCGGCAACGACGCCTACAACATGGTGCTGGCCACCGACGACGCGTCATGGTCGAACTACGCCCGGGTGCGCACGCAGGCACCCGACTCGATCGCGCTGCTCGCCCCCGGAACCGCGCCGAACCCGACGGCCGCCGCCGCCTCGCCGGCGCGGCTCGGCGGCGTGCTCGCGTTGAACCCGCTGAACGCCCAGGGGCGCAGCCTCGCGCTGCACCCGACGATGGGCGCGCTGCAGGCGCTGTTCAACAGCGACCGGCGGCTCGCGATCCTGCCGAACATCGGCCCGCTGGTCATGCCGACGACCAAGGCGCAGTACGGCCAGGGCGCGCACCCGAAGCCGCAGAACCTGTTCTCGCACAACGACCAGCAGAACACCTGGCAGGCGCTGGGGCCGGAAGGCGCGACCCGCGGCTGGGGCGGGCGCATGGGCGACGCGCTGGCCGCGATGAATGCGATGCCGGTCTTCACGGCGATCTCGGCCTCGGGCAACGCGGTGTGGCTGGCCGGCGAGTCGGTGCAGCAGTACCAGGTCGGCACGGGCGGCGCGATCCGCATGGGCGCCGACGGCAACGGCCGGGTCTTCGGCTCGGCCGACGTGGGCGCTGCGCTGCAGCGCATCGTCACCGCGACGCGCGGCGGCCATGTCTTCGAACGCGACATCGCCGCGCTCGGCCGACGGGCGATCGATGCCGAGACCGCGCTGCGTTCGGCGCTGAAGGCGCCGAGCGACCCGCTGTTCGGCACCGCGCCGGTCACCGGCGGCTACAACCCGAACAACGACCCGAAGCTGCAGTACGACAACCCGCTCAGCGGGGCGAAAGCCTTCAACCCGTTGGCGCAGCAGTTGCAGATGGTGGCGCGCATGATCGACGCGGCCGGCGCGGCCGGCATCGGCGCGCGGCGGCAGGTGTTCTTCGTCGGCATCGGCGGCTTCGACACGCACGACAACCAGAACCGCAACCACGCCGACCTGATGGCGCGGCTGGCGCAGGGCCTGGCCTACTTCGATGCGACGCTGGGGGCGATGGGCGCGCGCGGCAAGGTCACCACCTTCACCGCCAGCGACTTCGGCCGCACCTTCACGAGCAACGGCGACGGCACCGACCACGGCTGGGGTGCCCATCACTTCGTGCTCGGTGGTGCGGTGCGCGGCGGCGACCTGTACGGCGCCTTTCCGGTGCTCGGCGCGAAGAACGCCAACAACAACAACTTCGACGCGAGCCCGAACCAGATCGGCAACGGCGCGCTGCTGCCCGAGACCTCGGTCGACCAGCTCGGCGCGACGCTCGGCCGCTGGTTCGGCGTGTCCGACGGCCAGCTGCTCGACATCTTCCCGAACCTGGCGAACTTCAGCCGGCGCGACCTCGGCTTCATGGCGTAGTCGCCCCGGGCCGGCCCGGGGCGCCGCGCTGGCGGCGATCGTGGCGCGCAAGGCGGCTCGAGGCCGATCCCGCCGAGGCGGTGCGATCACGCCGACCCCGCGCCTCGGATCTGCTGCCAACCCCCGCGGCCTCCGCCGCTGCCGGGTGTCCGGCGGCGTGACCGGTACGGTGCCGCTGGCCTGCCGGCGCCCGGCGAAGCCGCCCGGATGATGGTCAGAAGCGCAACCGGACCCCCGCGAAGACGCTGCGCGGCGCGACCGGCGCCACGAACAACGCCTCCCGACCCTGGCCGTTGAAGCTGCCGTCGGCGTTGAACACGGTCTCGGCCAGCGCGCCGAAGCTCTGGGCGCGCGTGTCGGTCGCGTTGCTGACGGTGAGGTAGATCTCCCACTGCGGGCTCGGTTGCCAGCTGGCGCGCAGGTTGACGATGGTGTAGCCGGGCAGGCTGAGATCGACGTGCTCGTCGCCGTCGTCTTCGATCAGGCCGTCCTCGTTGCCGGCCACGCCGCGGCTGCTCACGGCCTGCAGGTCGGCACCGATGCTGAAGCCGCCGCCGATGCGCCAGTCGGCCGAGAGCTTGAGCATCTGTCGCGGCAGGCCGGCGATGCGGGTGCCCGGCGTGATGACCACGTTGCGTTCGCCCTGGCGCAGCACACCGTCGGCCTGGTAGGTGGCGTCGAGCAAGCTGAACGCGGCCAGCAGGTCCAGCGCGCCCGCGGTGTAGCCGAGTTCGAAGTCGGCGCCCTGGTAGCGCGTCTTCGGGAAGTTGGCGAAGTAGCCGAGCTGGCCGTTGACGCTGACGCTGCGGAACAGGATGTCGTTGCTGTTGTCGCTGCGATAGGCGGCCACGCCGGCGCGCCAGCCCGACGGTGCGCGCCAGCGCACCCCGCCTTCGGCCGTGACCGAGGTGACTTGTTCGAGGTACGGGTCGGCCTGAAGCCCGGCCGGCAGCCGGCACGGCTCGTCCGGATCGGCACAGCCGAGTTCGATGACCGTCGGTATCCGGTTGTTGCGCGCCACGTTGGCGAACAGCGTCACCCCGCCGTCGCCCAGGCGGTGGGCGATGCCCAGCGCCGGGTTCAGGCTGGAGTAGGTGAAGCTTTCGCGCGGGCGCACCTCGAAGTCGCCGGTGTCGTCGTCCACGCTCGACAGCGTGTTCGAGACCCTTGCCCAGTTGTAGCGCAGCGTGCCGGTAAGCCACGTGCCGGGCGCCACCGCCCAGGTGTCGCTGGCGAAGACGCCCCACACCGACTGACGCCCGTCGACGTCGACGCTGAGCTCGCGCGCCTCACCGGGGATCGGCACCACACCGCGGTCGGGGGTGAAGCTGCCCTCCTGCTCGAACTGCTGGTAGGTGACCTGGCTGGCATCGAACGTCGCTCCGAGCTGCCACTGGTGCTCGCCGGTCGTGCCCTCCAGGCCGATCGCCGCACCGTAGCCCGTTTGACTCGTCTCGGTGGTGTTGAACGCGGCGTTGGCCGCGGGATCGGCCGGGTCGAATTCCTCGGCTTCGTCACCATTGACCGTTTCGCGCCTGCTGTCGCGAAGGTAGACCAGACCGGTGATCGCGCGATGCGGGTCGAGCGCGTGGCGCAGGTTCAAGCTCAGCAGACCGAGCCGGTTCTCGGTCTGGTCCGGATGGGTGTAGACGGCCTCGCGGCGCCTGGCGTAGAGGTCGGGGTCGAAGACGATGGTTTCGGTCGCGTCGTCCTCCTCGATGCCGTACCAGGGCACGAGGCCATTGCCGACCAGCTTGCTTTGGGCGTACAGCGCGCTCAGGCTCCAGGAGGTGGTGCCGTCGTCGCGGCCGATCTTGGCCAGCACGTTGCCGAGGCGCCCCTCGGAGAAGTCGCGCCAGCCGTCCTCGGTGAAGCCGGTGCCGCCGACATACGCGTGCCAGCCGGAATCGAAGCTCGCGCCATAGCTCGCGGCGAGCTGGGCGCGGCCGAAGCTGCCGCCCGACAGTTCGCCACGCAGGCCGGGCGCGCTGCGGCCGTCGAAGGTGGTGTACGACAGCGCGCCGCCGAGCGAGTTCAGGCCGAAGGCCGGGTTGGCGCCAGGCACCAGCGCCATGCTCGACACCGAGTACTGGGGGATGAGGTCGAAGTTGATGACGTCGCCGAACGGCTCGTTCATTCGCACGCCGTCCAGGAATGCCGAAAGCCCCACGCCGCTGCCGAGCAGACCCGAGGCGCGATAGCCCCGATAGGTGAAGTCACTCTGGAACGTGCTGCCCTGGATGTCGTTCATCTGCACGCCCGGCACGCGGCGGTTGAGCAGGTCGTTCAGCGTCTCGGCGTTGGTTTCATCGATGCGCTGGCGCTTGATCAGCTGGGTCGAGTACGGCAGCTGGTCGCGGTCGATGCCCTGGCCGGGCAGCGGGCTGGTGCCGATCACCTCGACCGTGCCGCTGACCTGCGCCGCGGCCGGGGCGGCCGACGCGCCGGCCAGGCAAGCCAGCGCTAGGGCAATCCCTAGGCGCCGGCGGCCGGGAGTGCCGGGCACGGTGCGTCCAGGGGCATGCATCATCGAGTGCCTTGCTTCGAACATCCCCCGCTGCCGCGTCATGACCGATCCTCGTACCGTTGGCGATGCGACTATTGCGCCTTCCGGCCCCGGCAGCGCGCGATGGCCGCCGGGAAAAACTCCCGATCGCTCGCCACCGGCACGCGCCGCACGGCCGCACACGCTGACCCGGCTGGTGATGGCCCGCGCCGGCACGCTGGCGCTGGCTTGCCTGGCGCTGGCGCTGGCCCTGGGCCTGAGCCGGGCCCAGCGCGACATGCGCGCGGAAGTGGACGACGCGTGGGCCGTGGCCGCGATGACCGCCTTGCTCGCCGACCTCGGCGCGCACGGCGACGCGCGGGCGCTGGCCGACCTGCGGCAGCTGCAACCGGCGGCCGATGCCCGCCACCTCTACCTGGAGGTGCGCGACGCCGCCGGCAAGCTGCTGCTGGCGCCGCCGCCCACGCCGCCGGCGGGAGCGCTGGGTCGGCTGCACGCGCTGCTGTTCGCGCCGCCGGCGCCGCGCTCCATCGCATGGCAACTGCCGCGCGCCGATGGCGGCGTCTGGCAGCTGCGGTTGATCGCATCGGCCGAGCGCGAGAAAGGCGAGGCGCTGTCGAACCTGGCAGAGACCTTCGGGTTGCTGCTGGCCGGGTGCCTGGGCATGCTGGCGCTGATGCACTGGAGCCTGGTGCGATCGCTGGCGCCGCTGCAACCGGTGCTGGCGGCGATCGAGTCGCTCGAGCGCGGCGAGCCCGGTGCGATCCGGCAGCTGCCGCTGCCGATGCCGGTGCGCGAGCTCGACGCGGTGACACGCGCGCTGCAGCGACTGGCCCATTCGCTGGCCGCGGCCGAGGACGCGCGCGGCGCGCTAGCGCAGCAGGTGTTCAGCCTGCAGGAGGAGGAACGCGCCCGGCTGGCGCGCGAGCTGCACGACGAGTTCGGCCAGCGCCTGACCGCGCTGCGCGCCGACGCGGCGTGGCTGCAGCGCCAGTTGCAGCACGAACCCGCGCTGCTTGGCGTGGTCGGCGGCATGGCCGAGCAGTGCCGGCTGATCCACGAAGACACGCGCGCGCTGCTGGAGCGCCTGCGCCCGCTCGGGCAGGACGGGCTCGACCTCGACAACGCCAGCGCCGAGTTGCCGGCCGCGCAGTTGCACCAGATGTTGGCGCGGCTGGTCGCAGATTTTTCGGGCCGCGCGCTCGAAGTGCAGTTCGACTGGCATGAACCCGTGCCGCGATCCGCCGGGGCGCTGCCGGCGGTGCTGGTGCTGGCGCTGTACCGCATCAGCCAGGAGGCGCTGACGAACGTGGCGCGCCATGCCCGGGCCCGCGTGGCGCGGCTGCGCATTGCGTTCGAGGGTGATCGGCGGGGCAGCGCCGCTGCGCTGGCGTGGTCGGTCGAGGACGACGGCATCGGCCTGGCGGCCGATGGCGCCGGTGCCGCTGGCCAGGGCACGGGGCTCGTCGGCATGCGCGAGCGGCTGTTGGCGCTGGGCAGCGATCTGGTCGTCGCGGCCGGCCGCTCCGGGCGCGGGACGCGGCTGTCGGCGCACGTGCAACTGGCCGCGGCGACATGAACGGCCACGCCGCAGGGGCGCCGCCCGCCGAGGCCACGTGCGTGAGCGATGCGGGCGTGCGGCACGCGATCGCGCTCGCCGACGACCACGCGGTGGTGCGCGCCGGCTACCGGCGTCTGCTCGAGCTCGAGCCCGATCTGACGGTGGCGGCGGAATATGCCGAAGCCGAGGCCGCCTACCTCGGGCTCACGCAGACCGCCCCGGGCGAAATCGCGTTGCTGGTCCTCGATCTGTCGATGCCCGGCTGTGGCGGCCTGGCGATGCTGCGCCGCCTGCGCCGGCGGCTGCCGGCGCTGAAGGTGCTGGTGTTCACGATGCACGACAGCCCGACCCTGATGGCACGCTGCCGCGACGCCGGCGCCAGCGGCTACGTCACGAAGAACAGCGAACCCTCGCTGCTGGTGGCCGCGGTGCGCGCCGCCCTGGCCGGCAACCCGGTGTGGCCGGCCGCCCTCGCCGCCAACGATCGCGTGGCGCCGCACGAACGCCTGTCGGCGCGTGAGTTCGAGGTCCTGCAGTTCCTCATCGCCGGGCACGATGTCGGGCAGATCGCGCACACGCTGCATCTGAGCCCCAAGACGGTCGCCAACTGCCAGACCCTGGTGCGGCAGAAACTCGGGATCGGCACCGCGGTGGAGTTGCTGCGCTACGCCCGCGCGCACGGCCTGCCGGTGCTCGACTAGGCGCGTGGGCGGACCCCGCTGCGCGTGGTGCATGCTCCGGCCGGCCGGCCGGGCATCACGTGCCGGGTAAGGCGCCGCGAGCGTGAGCCGAGCCCGAAGGGGCCGGAGTCGGCGGCGCGCCGTTACGGGCTCGGGCTTGCGCGGTTCAAGCCGCCCGTCCGGGTGAGGCCGCGAACAGCCGCTCCATCTCGCGCCGCAGGCGGACCGCCTGGGTCGACGGGTCGATCGCGACGTCGGCCCAGGACACGCAGGCGCCCCGCGCGACCGGGCGAACGAGCCTGACCTGGTGCGCGAGGCCGAGCGGCAGGCCGCCGGCCGCGAGCGACTTCGCGGCCGGCAGCAGCTGGCCCACCACCGTGTAGCCGCCCTCGCCGTCGAGCACCTCGCCGGCGGCGAGGTCGCGCTTCGCGCGGGCCACCACGTCGGCGTTCCAGCCGGTGGCCACCCCGGTGGCCTCGCCGCGCAGCGCGACGCTCGCGACCGAGACGCCGACCTCGAGCCCGATCAGGTGCCAGCGCTTGTAGAGCGTGAAGTAGCGGCCGGACGGATCGGTGTGCGCCTTGTACTCCTCGAAGCAGTGGCGGATGTACTCGGTCTCGCCCTCGACCGTGACCCACACGCCCATGCGGATCTCGTACGGGATCTCGCGCCCGTCGGGCTCGAGCGAGCTGATCACCTCGACCATCCCCTTGTGCTCGAGCACGCCGCCCTCGCTGCGCGGCCGGGTGACGAAAGGGATGTCGGCGATCGAGGCCGGCGGATAGGTCAGGCCATCGCTCGGTACCGCCAGGCCGCAGGCGTTGGCCACGGCGGTGGATTCGATCGCCGGCTTGCTGCCGTCGAGGAAGCTGTTGAACATCTTCGGGTTCAGCCCGCCGCGCGCCGCCTGCTCGGGCGTGAGGCCGTAGTGCTGCCACACCGTATCCGGCGTGCTCTGCGCGAAATGCGGCAGCCACTTGTGGCCGCGCCCGGCGGCCACGACCGGGAAGCCGCAGCTGCGCGCCCAGTCGACCAGGTCGCAGATCAGCGCCGGCTGGTCGCCGAAGGCGAGCGAGTAGACGACGCCGGCCTCGGCCGCCCGGCGCGCGAGCAGCGCTCCGCAGAAGGCGTCGGCCTCGACCGTCACGTTCACGACGTGCTTGCGCTGCGCGAAGGCCTCGACGATGTGGTCCACCGCCTGCACCGGCGAACCGGTGCACTCGATCACGACGTCGATGGCCGGGTGCCGCACCAGCGAGCGCCAGTCGTCGCCGACATGGGTGCTGCCGTCCGCCAGCGCGGCGTCGATGCTCGCAGCCCGCGTGCGCTCGGGCGCCCAGCCGACGCGGGCGAGGTTCGCCAACGCCGCCGCCGGGGACAGGTCGGCGATCGCCGCCAGGTGCACGCCCGGCGTGCGCGGCACTTGCGCCAGGTACATCGAGCCGAACTTGCCGGCGCCGATCAGGCCGACGCGGATTGGCCGCCCTTCGGCAGCGCGTTGCAGAAGCTTGTGGTGCAGCGACATGGCGGGCGCTCCGGGCGGCCTCGTATGCGGCGGAATGTAAGCCGATCGCCGGCTGCAGGCCGGCGCCGCCGCGGTCGCCATCGGGTCGGGGCCGATCGCGCGGGCGGGTCGTCGCGCGCCGGCTCGGCGGGCAACGCGCGCTACAGCACGCGCCGGTACTGCAGCGCCTCGGCCACGTGCGCCGTGGCGATGCGTTCGGCGCCGCCCAGGTCGGCGATCGTGCGCGCGACGCGCAGCGCGCGGTGCAGCGCCCGGCTCGACCAGCCGAGCCGGTGGGCCGCATGCCGCGCGAAGGCCGCCGCCGCCGGGTCGAGCGCGCACAGTTCGTCGATGCGCGCCGCGTCGATGGCCGCGTTCGGCACCGCCTGGCGCTGCAACTGCCGCTCCCGCGCCGCGCCGGCCCGCGCGGCGATCATGGCGCTGGCTTCGCCGTCCGGCGCGGCCAGCAACTCGTCCGGCGTCACCGCGAGCACCTCGACCTGCAGGTCGATGCGGTCGAGCAGCGGCCCGGACAGCCGCGCCCGGTAACGCGCCACCGCGTCCGGCGTGCAGCGGCAGGCGTGCCCCAGCGCCGCCGGCGCGCCGAGCCAGCCGCAGGGGCAGGGGTTCATCGCCGCCAGCAGCTGGAACCCCGCCGGGAACGCGGCCTGCCGCGCCGCGCGCGAGATCGTGATCCGGCCGTTCTCCAGCGGCTCGCGCAGCGCCTCGAGCGCGCTGCGCGGGAACTCGGGCAGTTCGTCGAGAAAGAGCACACCGCCGTGGGCGAGCGAGATCTCTCCCGGCCGCGGCGGCGAGCCGCCGCCGACCAGCGCGACCGCGCTCGCGCTGTGGTGCGGCGCCCGGAACGGGCGCCGGCCGAAGGCCGCTTCTTCGAAGCCGGCGCCGGCCAGGCCCTGGATCGCGGCGCTGGCCAGCGCCTCGGCCTCGGTCATCGGCGGCAGCAGGCCTGGCAGCCGCTGCGCCAGCATCGACTTGCCGGTGCCCGGCGGGCCCATCAGCAACAGGCTGTGGCCACCGGCCGCCGCGATCTCGAGCGCGCGCTTGGCCGCGGCCTGACCCTTGACGTCGCGCAGGTCGGGAGAT
>JAFLDG010000469.1 GCA_017302495.1 Burkholderiales bacterium | reverse complement strand
GGCGCCGCCCGGCCGCAGGGCCGACGCCGCGGCCGGCGGGTGCCGGCGCCTAGCGCCGCCAGAACTGCGGCGTCAGCAGCACCAGCACCGCGAGCAGCTCGAGCCGGCCGAGCAGCATGCCGGCGGTGCAGACCCAGGTCTGGAAGTCGCTCAGGCCCTGGTAGTTGACCGCCGGCCCGACCTCGGCCAGCCCGGGGCCGATGTTGTTGACGCAGGCGATCACCGCGGTGAAGGCGGTGACCACGTCCAGGCCGCTGAACAGCAGCAGCATCGTCAGCCCGACCAGCGTCGCGCCGTACATCATCATGTAGGCGATCACGTTCTGCAGCACCCGCGGCGGGATCATCTGCCCGCCGAGCACCACCGGGTTGACGACGCTCGGGTGCACGATGCGCACCAGCTCGTGCTGCGCCTGCTTCAGCAGCACCAGCATGCGCACCATCTTGATGCCGCCGCCGGTGGAGCCGCCGCAGGTGGCGAAGCAGCCGAGCAGGATCATCGCCAGCGCGGCGAACACCGGCCACTGCGCATAGTCCTGCGCCGCGAAGCCGGTGGTCGTGCCGACCGAGACCACGTGGAACGCGGCATGGCGCAGCGCCTCGACGTAGCCCGGGTAATGCCCGTCGGCCCAGATGTAGGCCGAGACGACGACGGTGGTGCCCGCCATCGCGAGCAGGAAGGCGCCGGCCTCGACGTTGCGCAGCAGCGCGCGCGGCGAACGCCGGTGCCAGGCCGCGAAGTACAGCGTCATGTTGATGCCGCCGAGCAGCATGAAGACGATTGCCACCGTCTCGATGCGCGCCGAGTTCCAGTAGCCGAAGCTCGCGTCGTGCGACGAGAAGCCGCCCAGGCTCACCGTCGAGCACATGTGCATGAACGCGTCCGGCCAGCTCATGCCGGCCTCGGCGTAGGCGACGCAGCAGGCGATGCTGAGCACGAAGTACACGCCCCACAGCCCGCGCGCGGTCTGCGCGATGCGCGGCGTCAGCTTCGCGTCCTTCATCGGCCCGGCGACCTCGGTCTTGAACAGCTGGGTGCCGCCGACGCCGAGCAGCGGCAGGATCGCGACCGCGAGCACGATGATGCCGAGGCCGCCGATCCACATCAGGAAGCAGCGCCAGACGTTGATCGACAGCGGCAGCGCGTCGAGCCCGACGAGCACGGTGGCGCCGGTGGCGGTGAAGCCGGACATCGCCTCGAAGTACGCGTCGGTGACCGACAGCTCGGGCAGCGCCAGCTTCAGCGGCAGCGCGGCGAAGGCCGGCAGCACGAGCCAGGTGGTCGCGACCAGCAGGAAGCCGTCGTGCGGCTTCAGCTCGCGCCGGAAGCGGCGCGTGGCCAGGCTGAGCAGCAGACCGGCACCGAGCGTGACGCCGCCGCCGATCAGGAAGGCCTGCTCGGCCGCGTCGTGGCGGCCGACCGCGAACGCGAGCGGTACCGCCATCAGCAGCGCGAACAGCACGATCATGCGGCCGACCAGCGCGGCCACCGTCAGCATCATCGGCACGGCCCCCGGGGCGGCGGCAGCGGCGGGCGCGGCATGCTCAGAAGAGGAAGGTCGCGCTCGGCTGGAACAGCTTCTCGATCTGCCGCACCATGCGCTTGCGCGGCAGGAAGATCACGACGTGGTCGCCGCCGACGATCGCGGTGTCGTGGTGCGGGATGATCACGCGCGGGTCGTCGGCGTCGCCGACGCCGCGCACGATCGCGCCGATCTGCGCGCCGTCGGGCAGCTTCAGCTCGTCCAGGCGCCGGCCCACCACCTGCGAGCTTTTCGCGTCGCCGCGCGCCACCGCCTCCAGCGCCTCGGCCGCGCCGCGGCGCAGGCTGTAGACCGCGGCCACGTCGCCGCGCCGCACGTGCGCGAGCAGCTCGCCGATCACCGCCTGCGCCGGCGAGATCGCGATGTCGATCTGCGTGCCCTCGCCCTGCACCAGGTCGGCGTAGGCGCGGCGGTTGATCAGCGCGAGCACGCGCCGCGCGCCCATGCGCTTGGCGAGCAGGCAGGACATGATGTTGTCCTCGTCGTCGCTGGTCAGCGCGAGGAACAGGTCGGTGTCCTGCACGTTCTCGTCGCCGAGCAGTTCCTCGTCGGTGGAGTCGCCGCGCAGCACCAGCGCCCGGCCGGCGAGCTCGGTGCTCAGGTACTCGCAGCGCGCGGCGCTGGACTCGATGATCTTCACCTGGCAGCTGCCGGCGATCTGCCGCGCCAGGCGCAGCCCGACGCGGCCGCCGCCGGCGACGATCACGCGCCGCACCGGATCGCTGCGCTTGTGCAGCGCGACCAGCACGCCGCGGATGTGCTCGCGCGCGGCGAGCACGAACAGCTCGTCGCCGGGCTCGATGCGCGTGGTGCCGTCGCAGACGACGGGGCGGTCCTGGCCGTAGACGTCGCGCCGGTAGATCGCGACGATGCGCATCGGCAGATCGGGCACCAACTGCGGCAGCTCGGAGATCACGTGCCCGACCAGCGGCCCGCCGGCCACCGCGCGCACCGCGATCAGGCTCACGCTGCCGCCGGCGAACTCCAGCACCTGCAGCGCCTCCGGGTGCTCGATCAGCTTGCGGATGTAGGTGGTCAGGCTCTCTTCGGGGCAGATCACCTCGTCCACCGCGAAGCCCTTCTTGTCCAGCAGCGCGTTGTCGTCGCCGGCGAACTCGGGGCTGCGCACGCGCGCGATCCGGGTCTGGATGCCGAAGCGCTCGTAGGCGATCTTGCAGGCGACGAGGTTGGTCTCGTCCAGCGGCGCGCAGGCGATCAGCATGTCGGCATCCGCCGCGCCGGCGGCCTCCAGCACCGACGGCTGCACACCGTTGCCGACCACGCCGCGCAGGTCGAGCCGGTCCTGCAGCGCCGACAGCCGCTCGGGCGCGGTGTCGATCACCGTGATGTCGTTCTTCTCCGAAGCCAAGCTCTCGGCCACGCTTTCGCCGACGCGGCCGGCGCCGAGGATCAGGATCTTCATGGCGCGGGATTATCGGCAGCCGCCCGCCGCGTCGCCAGGACATCGGGCATGACGTCGAGACTGGCCGTGGGGAACGGGCTCGCAGAGCGGCGCAGGGCGACGTGCAGCACCGAGCGGCCCTCGCTGGCGTTGATCTGCTCACCGCTGAACA
>JAFLDG010000468.1 GCA_017302495.1 Burkholderiales bacterium | reverse complement strand
CATGGTTACTCACCCTCCCATCGCGCGGGCGAGCATCGTATTGCTTGTTTGGTTCCGGCTCTGCCGGCTTAGGAATTTGGCTGAACGGAGTCGGCTGCCCCCTGCTCGGCTTTGCCTCTCGGTCGCAGCAGCGGCGCAACGCGAACAGCACACGTTCCGAACAGCCGCAAAGGGCCGGGAGGTGCCGTTCGACGAGCGAGGAAGCTTGTCGATGGAATGCAATGGCGGCCCGGCCTGGGGATTCGATCGCCGCCAGCGGCTAGAGTCGCGCCCAGCGTGATCCGCCCGCGACCGAACCGATGAACGCCGCCTCTGCCGCTGCCGGCCCGCCTTCGGCGTTGCCGGGCTGGCTGCAGCTCGAGCGGCTGGGGCCGTTCGACGCCTATGCGCAGGCGGTCGGCACGGTGACGCTGGTCCTGGCGCTGCTGCAGTGGCTGTGCTCGTTCCATGCCGACCGGCGCGCGCTGCGCATCTACGCGCTGCTGTACCTGCTGACCGGGCTGGGCTGGCTGTTCGGCCATCCGCGTGCGCACGGCGGCGCCGGCGACGTGCCGCTGCTGCCGGTGACGGTCGCGGTCGTCCTGCTCGGCCTGAACGTCTGGGCGCTGTACGAGTTCCTCGGCCTGGCCCGGCAGCGCGCCTGGGCGCTGGTCGGCGGCACGGTCGTGGCCGGTGCGGCGCTGTTCGCGTGGCTGCTGTTCGTCGCACGCGAGCCGGACGTGGTCTACGCCGCGATGGCCGCGGCCTTCGCCTACTGCGCCTGGCTCGCCGTGCAGGCGGCGCGCGCCGAAGGCAACGTCGGCCACCTGTACGTGGCCGCCGCGTACGCGACCTATCCGCTGCTGTTCGCGCTGTTCGTCGCGTTGCCGGACGCGATGGCTGGTTTCGAGATCGGCTACTACGCGTCGGTGCCCGGGCTCGTGGTCGGCATGACGGTGTTCGCGGTCAGCCTGATCCGCGCGCGCAAGCGGCTCGGGGACGAGCTCGCGCGCCGCAACGCGGCCGAGGACGAGCTGCGCCTGCTCAACGCCACGCTGGAGGAGCGCGTGGCCGCGCGCACGCGCGAGCTGAACGACCTGGTCGCCGGCCTCGAGTCCTTCAACCGCAGCGTCTCGCACGACCTGCGTGACCCGCTCGCCGGCCTGAGCGGGCTGGCGCGGCTCGGCAGCGCGGCCCTCGAACGCGACGACCCGGCGCGGGCGCGCAGCTGTCTGGACACGATCCACGCGCAGACCGCCCAGCTCGGGGCGATGGTGCAGGAACTGCTGCTGCTGTCGCGCGCCGCGGACGCGCCGCCGCGGCGCGAGCGGGTCGCGCTGCGCCGCTGCGTCGACGAGGCCATCGACCAGTTGCGCGTGGCGCCGGCCACCGGCGAGCTGCTGCGCCACGCGCGGCTCGAGGTGCAGCCGCTGCCCGGCGCCGATGTCGACCCGGCGCTGATGCGCCAGGCCTTCGTCAACCTGATCGGCAACGCGCTCAAGTTCGGCGGCGCGCGCCAGGCCGCGCCGCGCGTGGCGGTCGGGCTGCGCGACGGCTCGGGCGGGCCGGCGCTGTACGTCGAGGACGACGGCCTCGGCCTGCCCGCCGGCCGCGAGCACGAGCTGTTCAAGCCCTTCGCACGGCTGCACGGCGACCTGGTGCCGGGGCGCGGCGTCGGCCTGACGATCGTGCGCCGCATCGTCGAGGCGCACGGCGGCCGCATCTGGGCCGAGCGCAGCGCCGCCGGCGGCGCGCGTTTCGTCTTCACGTTCGACGGGCTGGGGCGATAGCGCGCGCAGCGGCCGCGCTCAGCGGCCGAGCTCCCGCGCGATCCACGCGTCGACGATCTGTTCCACACGGGCAGCGGCACCGAGCCCTGGTCGATCAGCAGGTTGTGGAAGCGGCGCAGGTCGAAACGCTCGCCGAGCGCTTGGCTCGCGCGCTCGCGCAGCGCGACGATCGCCAGCTGCCCGGTGGTGTAGGCCAGCGCCTGCCCAGGCCACGACAGGTAGCGGTCGACCTCGGCTTCGAACTCGCCGCGCTCGTAGCGGCTGGCCGCGCACAGGTAGTCGATCGCCTGCTCGCGGCTCCAGCCGAAGGCGTGCAGCCCGGTGTCGACCACGAGCCGTGCGGCGCGGAAGATCTGCAGCTGCAGGTAGCCGAAGCGGCTCGCCGGGTCGCGGTACAGGCCCAGTTCGAAACCGAGCGACTCCGCGTACAGCGCCCAGCCCTCGGTGTAGGCGCTGAAGCTCGCGTCGCGGCGGAACGGCGGCAGCGCTCCGAGTTCGACCGCGCGCGCGATCTGCAGGTGATGGCCGGGCACCGCTTCGTGCGCGACCAGCACCTCCAGGCTTCACAGCGGCTGCCGCCGCCAGGCGAGTGCATTGACGTTGAACCAGCCGGGGCGCCGGCCTTCGAGGTCGGGGCCGCTGTAGAAGGCGGCGGCGCCTTCGCCCATGTGCGCCGGCATCGCGCGGATGCCGTAGGGCGCGCGCGGCAGTTCGGCGAAGAGTTTCGGCAGCTCGGGGTCGATGCGCTTGGCGATGTCGCGGTAGTGGCCGAGCAGCGCGTCCGCGTTGGCCGGCAGGTACTTCGGGTCGCGCTTCAGTTCGGCGATCCAGTCGTCGGTGCTGCCGGCGAAGCCGGCCTGGTCCTTCGTGCGGTCGATCTCGCGCTGCAGCCGTTCGACCTCGCGCAGGCCGGTGTCGTGCAGCCCGCGCGCGGCCAGCGGCCGGGTCGTGTGCTGCAGGATCTGCAGCGCGTACACCGCCGCGCCGTCGGGATAGCCGGCGAGCGCGCCGCTCGCCGGCGCCGCGGCCAGGTACGGCCCGGCGACGAAGTCGCGCAGCTTCTGCCAGGCCGGCCGCACCGGCCCGTCCAGCAGGCGCAGGCCCTGCTCGCGCAGCGCCGCCTGCTCCGCCGGCGGAACGCCGGGCCCGAGCCGCTGCAGCGGTTCGAGGAACGGGCTGTCGAGACCGGCGGGCGCGAGCTGCGCGTCGAGCTGTGCGAGCACGCGCTCCAGCACCGGCCGCGGCGGCACCCAGCCGAGCGCGAGCCCCTGGCGCAGCCAGTGCAGCTGCTGCTCGACGCGGGCCGGCACCGCCTGCAGCCGCGCCAGCCAGCGCCGGGCCTGCGCCGCGTC
>JAFLDG010000467.1 GCA_017302495.1 Burkholderiales bacterium | reverse complement strand
CGGCCGGGGCGCGAGGCCATCCGACCTCGTGCCGCGCGGTGCGGGCCGCCGGCCTTGCCGCAGACGGCAGCGCCGGGCCGCCGCCGCTTGCGCAAGAATGCGCGGCAACCGATGAAGGAGTGGCGATGACCGCACGCACGACCCCCCCGTTCCGGGCCGACCATGTCGGCAGCTTCCTGCGTCCGACCTATCTGCTCGAGGCGCGCGACCAGTACTTCAACCAGAAGTCGATCAGTGCCGAGCAGCTGCGCGCGGTGGAGGACAAGGCGATCACCGAGATCGTCGGGTTCCAGCAGGACGTCGGGCTGAAGAGCATCACCGACGGCGAGTTCCGCCGCACCTACTTCCACATCGACTTTCTCGAGCAGCTCGGCGGCGTCAAGACCGACATCCCGGTCACGATCAAGCGGCCCGACGGCAGCGAGGAACTGGCCCCGCCGGTGATCCGGGTCGTCGACAAGGTGCGGCATGCGAAGAACATCCAGCTCGCCGACTTCCAGTACCTGAAGTCGCAGATCGCCGCCGGCATGACGCCGAAGGTGACGATCCCGAGCCCGACGATGCTGCATTTCCGCGGCGGCCGTGCCGGCATCAGCAAGGACGCCTACCCGGAACTCGACCCGGCCTTCTACGACGACGTCGCCAAGGCCTACGGCGACGAGCTGCAGAGCCTGTACGACGCCGGCTGCCGCTACGTGCAGATGGACGACACGAACATGGCGTACCTCTGCGACGAGAAGATGCGCGAGGCGGCGCGCCAGCGCGGCGACGACCCGAACGAGCTGCCGCACCGCTACGCGACCTTCATCAACAAGGTGGTCGCGCGCAAGCCGGCCGGCATGACGCTGGCGATGCACCTGTGCCGGGGCAACTTCAAGAGCACCTTCGCCGCGCAGGGCAACTACGAGCCGGTGGCCGAGGCGCTGCTGGCGGAGATGGACCTCGACGCGTTCTTCCTCGAGTACGACGACGACCGCTCGGGCGACTTCCGGCCGCTGCGCTACCTGAAGCCGGGCAAGATCGTCGTGCTCGGGCTGGTGACGACGAAGTTCGGCCAGCTCGAGAAGAAGGACGACCTGAAGCGCCGCATCGCCGAGGCCGCGCAGTACGTGCCGCTGGAGCAGCTGTGCCTGAGCCCGCAGTGCGGCTTCAGCAGCACGGTGCACGGCAACAACATCGCGGTCGAGGACCAGCGGCGCAAGCTCGCGCTGGTGGTCGAGACCGCGGCCGAGGTCTGGGGCATCTGAACCGGCGAGGAGATGGCGATGAGCGACGAACTGGTGCTGAGCACCACCGACGGCGCGGTGCGCACGATGACGCTGAACCGCCCGGCGGCACTGAACAGCTTCACCGGCGCGATGCACGAGCAGCTGCTCGCCGCGCTGAACGCCGCGGCCGACGACGCCGCGGTGCGTGCGGTGGTCGTCACCGGCGCCGGCCGCGGTTTCTGCGCCGGGCAGGACCTGAACGACCCGGACATGAAGGCGCCCGACGGCGGCGCCCCCGATGTCGGCGCGGTGATCGAGCGGCGCTACCGGCCGCTGGCGCTGCGCGTGCGCTCGATGCCGGTGCCGGTGATCGCCGCGGTCAACGGCGTCGCCGCCGGCGCCGGCGCGAACTTCGCGCTCGGCTGCGACTTCGTGATCGCCGCGCGCAGCGCGAGCTTCATCCAGGCGTTCTCGAGGATCGGCCTGATCCCCGATTGCGGCGGCACCTGGCTGCTGCCGCGGCTGCTCGGCCGCGCGCGCGCGCTCGGCCTGGCGATGACCGGCGACAAGCTGCCGGCCGAGGAGGCGCAGCGCATCGGCCTGATCTGGCAGTGCGTGGACGACGCGGTGCTGGTCGAGAGCGCGCTGGCGCTGGCGCGGCGGCTGGCGACGATGCCGATCCGCGCGCTGGCCGACACGCGGCGCGCGCTCGATCTCGCGGTGGGCCTCGACTACGCCGGCGCGCTGCAGCTCGAGGCGCGGATGCAGGGCGATCTCGGCCGCGGCCACGACTATGCCGAGGGCGTGGCCGCGTTCCTCGAGAAGCGCGCGCCGGTCTTCACCGACCGCTGAGCCTGGCGGGTGCAGCGATGCCGGCCGCCGACGAAGCCCCGGTGCGGTACGCGGTCGCGGACGGCGTCGCCACCGTCACGATGAACCGGCCGCGCGTCGGCAACGCGCAGCACCCTTTGATGACCTATGCGCTCGACGACGCGTTCACCCGCGCCGCGGCGGACGATGCCGTGCGCGTGATCGTGCTGCGCGGCGCAGGCCGGCACTTCAGCGCCGGCCACGACATCGGCACGCCGGAGCGCGACGCCGGCGGGCCCTTCGAGCGCCGCACGCTGTGGTGGGACGGCGACGCGCGGCCCGGCGCCGAGGCGCCCTTCGTGCGCGAGCAGGAGCAGTACCTGGGCCTGTGCCGGCGCTGGCACGAGATCCCGAAGCCGACGATCGCGATGGTGCAGGGCGGCTGCATCGCCGGCGGGCTGATGCTGGCCTGGATCTGCGACCTGATCGTCGCCGCCGACGACGCGTTCTTCCAGGACCCGGTGCTGCGCATGGGCGTGCCCGGGGTCGAGTACTTCGCGCACGCGCAGGAGCTGAACCTGCGCCTGGCGCGCGAGTTCCTCTACCTCGGCGAACGCATCGGCGCCGAGCGCGCGCTGCAGATCGGCATGGTCAACCGCGTCGTGCCGGCAGCGCAGCTCGAGGCCGAAACCTATGCCATCGCACGGCGGCTCGTCCAGCAGCCGAAGCTCGCGCTCGCGCTGGCCAAGCAGGTGTTCAACCGGATCGAGGAGCTGCAGGGTCTGCGCGCGAGCATCGACATGGCCTTCGGCTACCACCACCTCGCGCACGCGCACAACCAGCTCGTGCACGGCGACGGGATCGGCGGCCAGGACCCGCGCGCGATGGCCGCGGCCAACCGTGGCGACGAACCGGGGTGCTGAGGGCGGCCGCCGCACGGGTCTTGGCGCCGGCCTTCGCGCGGGCCGGCCCGCGCGCTGTGTGGAAGGCCTTGTCGAAAGCCTTGGTGACGGCTGCCGGCTGCATCGTGGCACTGGCGGCCGGCACCGGCGCCGTCGCGGCGCCGCCGGCCGACGCGCCGCGCTGGCTCGACGCCGGCCGGCC
>JAFLDG010000466.1 GCA_017302495.1 Burkholderiales bacterium | reverse complement strand
CTACGGCACGCCGCCGCCGGCGCCGGCACCCGAGGCGCCGGAGCGCTTCCTCGGTGCGCCGGAGGACTTCGGCTTCGCCGCCGCGCCGGCACCGGCGGCGTCGGCGCCGCCGGTGCTCGTCGGCCGGCTCGTGCTCGTGCACGACCTGAGCTTCATCGACCGCCGCAGCCAGGACACGCGCCGCTACCTGATCGGCCTGATCACCGCGCTCGGTTTGGTGATCGCGTTCGTCACGATGGTCGTCGCGCAGCTCAGCTGGCGCGGCTGGGTCAACGGCGCGCGCGCGCTGATGCGCGGCGAAGGCATCCTCAGCCCACTGCTGCCGGCGCCCGAGTTGGCGCCGCTGGCCACCGATCTGCGCGCGCGCCTGCGCGACCTGGAGGACGAGTACCGCCGCTCGCAGGGCCCTGAGGCGGAGTGGACCGCCGACCGGCTGCGCACGCTGCTGCGCACGCAGCTGTCGGGCGACCAGGTGATCGTCGTCTCGAACCGCGAGCCCTACATCCACGAACGCGGCGCGGAGGGCGTCTTCGTCAAGCGCCCGGCCAGCGGGCTGGTGACGGCGGTCGAGCCGGTGATGCGCGCCTGCAGCGGCACCTGGATCGCGCACGGCAGCGGCAGCGCCGACCGCGAGGTGGTCGACGCGGGCGACCGCGTCGCGGTGCCGCCGGGGCATCCGGAATACCGGCTGCGGCGCATCTGGCTCACCGAGGCCGAGGAGCAGGGCTACTACTACGGCTTCGCGAACGAGGGCCTGTGGCCGCTGTGCCACGTCGCGCACGTGCGGCCGGTGTTCCGCGAATCCGACTGGGAGGCCTACCGCGCGGTGAACCAGCGCTTCGCCGACGCGGTGGTGGCCGAGGCGCGCGGCGACGACCCGGTGGTGCTGGTGCAGGACTACCACTTCGCGCTGCTGCCGGCGATGGTGCGCGCGAAGCTGCCGCAGGCGACGATCCTCACCTTCTGGCACATCCCGTGGCCGAACCCGGAGTCCTTCGGGATCTGCCCGTGGCGGCGCGAGATCCTGCAGGGCATGCTCGGCAGCACGATCCTCGGCTTCCACACCCGCTACCACTGCAAGAACTTCATCGAGACCGTCGACCGCTACCTCGAGGCGCGCATCGAGCACGAGCACTCGACGATCTCGTTCCAGGAGAAGGAGACGCTGGTCGAAAGCTATCCGATCTCGATCGAGTGGCCCGGCGCCGCCGACGCGGCCGCGTGGGCGCCGGTGGCCGAGTGCCGGCGCCGCGTCGTGCACCGCCTCGGCCTGCCCGCGGACCTGTGCCTGGCGGTCGGCGTCGACCGCTACGACTACACCAAGGGCATTCTCGAGCGGCTGAACGCGGTCGAGCGCCTGCTCGAGAAGTGGCCGGAGTGGGTCGGCCGTTTCGTCTTCGTCCAGGTCGCCGCGCCGACGCGCAGCGCGCTCGACGAGTACCGGAGCTTCCAGGAGCGCGTGCAGCGCCTGGCCGACCGCATCAACCGGCGCTTCGGCCGCCCCGGCTGCCAGCCGGTGCACCTGCTCGCCGAGCACCACGAACACGACGCGGTGACCGAGCTGTTCCGCGCCGCCGACCTCTGCGTCGTCACCAGCCTGCACGACGGCATGAACCTGGTGTGCAAGGAGTTCGTCGCCGCGCGCGACGACCTGCGCGGCGTGCTCGTGCTCAGCCGCTTCGCCGGCGCCGCGCGCGAGCTGCCCGAGGCGCTGATCGTCAACCCGTACCACGTCGAAGAGACCGCCGACGCGCTGCACCGTGCGGCGACGATGCCCGAGGCCGAGCAGCGCGAGCGCATGGCCAGCCTGCGCAGCACGGTGCGCGAGTTCAACGTCTACCGCTGGGCCGGGCGCATGCTCGCCGACGCCGGCCGCTGGCGGCTGCGCGCGCGCATCGAGGCGCGCGTGCGGCGCTACCAGTCGGCGTGAGCGGAGGACTGGCGCGTCGCGATGAAGCACCTGTTCGAACCCGAAGGCCGCGCCGCGCTGGCGGCGCTGATGCGCGAGCGGCCGCTGCTCGCGTTCGACTTCGACGGCACGCTCGCGCCGATCGTCGCCCGGCCCGCCGCGGCGCGCATCCCGGCCGCGGTCGCGCAGCGGTTGCGCCGGCTGGCCGAACGGCTGCCGGTGGCCGTGGTCAGCGGCCGCGCGGTGGCCGACCTGCGACAGCGCCTCGGCTTCGAGCCGCGTTTCGTCGTCGGCAGCCACGGCGCCGAGGACGGCTTCGACCCCGCGGCCAGCCGGGCGCGCATGCGGCGGCTCGATCCGCTGCGCGAGCGCCTGAAGCAGCACGGTGCGGCCATCGCCGCGGCCGGCGTCAGCGTCGAGGACAAGGGCCAGTCGCTGGCGCTGCACTACCGGCTCGCGCCGGACCGCGCCCGTGCGCGCGCGCTGATCGCCGAGCTGCTCGCCGGTGCCGGGCCGGACCTGGAGGTCTTCGGCGGCAAGATGGTCGAGAACGCCGTCGCCGCCGGCTCGCCCGACAAGGCGCAGGCGGTGCGGCAACTGGTCGCGCGACTGGGCACCGGGCATGCGTTCTTCGCCGGCGACGACGTCAACGACGAGCCGGTCTTCGCCGCCGCGCCGGCGCACTGGCTGACGGTGCGCATCGGCCGCGGCGACCAGGCCTCGAAGGCGCGATACTTTCTCGACAGCCCGGCCGAGATGGCGGTCGCGCTGCAGGTCATGCTCGATGCGCTCGGAGCCCGGAACGCCCATGACGGCTGAACCCCTCGCGGCCCTGGTACCGCCCACGACGAACCCGCCCGCTGTCTCCGGCGCGGCAGACACCGCCGCCGCGGCGGACCCGACCGGCACGCACCCGGTCGACGCGGGCTCGCCCGACGCGGCTTCGCCCGATGCGCCGACACGCGTGCTGCGCCGCTTCCGCGTCGTGTTCAACGCGGTCAAGACCCACTTCCGTCAGGTCGAGAAGCGGGCCGGCGTCGGCGGCGCGCAGGTCTGGGCGCTGAGCATCGTCGCCGCGCGGCCGGGCGTCGGCGTCGGCGCGCTCGCGCGCGCGATGGACATCCGCCAGGCGACGGCGAGCAACCTCGTGCGCTCGCTCGTCGCGGGCGGCTGGGTCGCGGCC
>JAFLDG010000465.1 GCA_017302495.1 Burkholderiales bacterium | reverse complement strand
GCCGCGGTGGCCGGGCCGGCGCACCGCAGCGCGGCGACGCTCGGCGGCAACCTGTGCCAGGACACGCGCTGCGTCTACTACAACCAGAGCGCCTGGTGGCGCGAGGCGAACGGCTGGTGCCTGAAGCTGAAAGGCACGACCTGCCACGTCGCGCCGCAGGGCCACCGCTGCCACGCCGCGTACGAAGGCGACGTCGCCGCGGCGCTGCTCGCCTACGGCGCCGAGGTCGAGATCGTCGGCGCCGGCGGCAGCTTCCGCCGGCCGCTGGCCGAGCTGTACCGCGACGACGGCGCCGCGCACCTGACGCTGCAGCCGCGCGAGCTGGTCGCCGCGGTCCACGTGCCGGCGGCGAAGATCGGGCAGCGCAGCGGCTTTCACAAGGTGCGCACGCGCGGTGCGATGGACTTCCCGCTGGCCAGCGTCGCGGTCGCGCTGCGGCTCGAAGGCGGGGTGCTCGCCGAGCTGGCGGTGGGCATCAGCGGCACCAACTCGCACCCGCTGGCGCTGGCCGGCACGCACACGCTGCTCGGCCGGCCGGTCGACGAGCCGCTGCTGGCCGCGCTCGGCAAGCTCGTCGCGAAGCAGGTGAGCCCGATGCGCAGCACCGTGACCGCGGCGAATCACCGCCGGCTGGTCGCGGTGATTGCCGCGCAGCGGCTGGTGCAGGAGCTGGCCGCGCCGCAGCCGGTGCACGCGCCGGCCGCGGCCGCCTGAGCGCCCCGGACCGACGACGCCCGCAGGGAGGGCCGCGCCATGACCCGCATCGTTCGCCGCGAGTTGTTCTCCGACCAGACCTTCCTGTGGGAGGTCGACGCGCCGGACGTCGCCCAGGCCGCCGAGGCCGGCCACTTCGTGATGCTGCGGCTGGACGAGGCCGGCGAGCGCATTCCGCTGACGGTGGCCGACTTCGACCGCGAGCGCGGCACGGTCACCGTCGTCGTCCAGGCGCTCGGCCGCACGACGCGCGAGATGCGCGACCGCTACGCCGCGGGCGACCACTTCGCCGACTTCGTCGGCCCGCTCGGCCTGCCGCAGCACATCGAGCGCGCCGGCCACGTCGTGCTCGTCGGCGGCGGTCTCGGCGTCGCGCCGGTGTACCCGCAGCTGCGCGCCTTCAAGCAGGCCGGTTGCCGCACGACCTGCATCGTCGGCTTCCGCAACCGCGAGCTGATCTTCTGGGCGGACAAGCTGCGCGAGTGGGCCGACGAGCTGATCGTCTGCACCGACGACGGCAGCTTCGGCCGCGCGGGCTTCGTCACCGCGGCGCTGCAGGACGTGATCGAGCGTGACCGTCCGGACCTGGTGGTCGCGATCGGCCCGATGCCGATGATGCAGGCCTGCACCGAGACCACGCGCCCCTACGGCGTGCCGACCAAGGTGTCGCTGAACACGATCATGGTCGACGGCACCGGCATGTGCGGCTCGTGCCGCGTCACGGTCGGCGGCGAGGTCAAGTTCGCCTGCGTCGACGGCCCGGACTTCGACGCGCACCAGATCGACTTCAAGGAGCTGCTCGCGCGCCAGAAGCGCTTCAAGGCGCAGGAGCAGGCGGCCAACGCCGACCTCGACCATGTCTGCAGCCTCGAGGAGCTGCTGATCAAGCAGGGCAAGCGCACGTACAAGAAGTACTCGGCGCTGGAACGTACGCAGGTGCCGATGCCCGAGCGCGAGCCGCACGAGCGCGCGCAGAGCTTCGACGAGGTCAACCTCGGCTACGACTGGGCCGCCGCGCTGCGCGAGAGCGAGCGCTGCATCCAGTGCGTCAAGCCGACCTGCATCGAAGGCTGCCCGGTGCGGATCGACATCCCGCGCTTCATCCGCCACCTGCTGCTGCGCGACCTGGAGTCCGCGGTCGACGCGATCTACGACTCGAGCCCGTTCCCGTCGGTCTGTGGACGCGTGTGCCCGCAGGAGAGCCAGTGCGAGGCGCAGTGCGTGCTGATCAAGGCGAAGATGCAGCCGGTGGCGATCGGCCGGCTCGAGCGCTTCGTCGGCGACTTCGCGGCGCAGCGGCCGGTGCAGCTGCCGCCGGCGGGGCCGCCGCTCGGCAGGGTCGCGATCGTCGGCTCAGGCCCGGGCGGGCTCGCCGCCGCCGCCGACCTGATCAAGTTCGGCGCCGAGGTCACGGTCTACGAGGCGCTGCACGTGGTCGGTGGCGTGCTGCGCTACGGCATCCCGTCGTTCCGGCTGCCGCGCGACATCATCGAGCGCGAGGTCAACCGGCTGCGCGACGCCGGCGTGAAGTTCGAGACCAACAAGGTCATCGGCAAGACCTTCCGCGTCGAGCAGCTCACCGGCGCGATGGGCTTCGATGCGGTCTTCGTCGCCGCCGGCGCCGGTGCGCCGGCCTTCCTCGGCATCCCGGGCGAATCGGCCGGGCAGGTCTATTCGGCGAACGAGTTCCTGACCCGCGTGAACCTGATGGGCGGCGACCGCTTCCCGTACCGCGACACGCCGATCGGCCTCGGCCAGCGGGTGGTCGTGATCGGCGCCGGCAACACCGCGATGGACTGCCTGCGCACCGCGAAGCGCCTCGGCGCGGCCGAGGTGCGCTGCGTCTACCGGCGCAGCGAGGCCGAGGCGCCGGCCCGGGTCGAGGAGTTGCGCCACGCGAAGGAGGAAGGCATCGTCTTCAGCTTCCTGCACGCGCCGGTCGCGATCCTGCTCGACGAGGCCGGCGACGTGCGCGGGCTGAAGGCGCAGCGCATGACGCTCGGCGAGCCCGATGCGCGCGGCCGGCGCAGCCCGGTGCCGCTCGACGAGTTCGTCGAGTTCGGCTGCGACACCGTGATCTACGCGCTCGGCACCAAGGCGAACCCGATCGTCGGCCGCGCCACGCCGGGGCTGGCGCTGGACCGGCGCGGCTACATCGTCGCCGACGAGACGACGCAGGCGACGAATCTGCGCGGCATCTTCGCCGGCGGCGACATCGTCACCGGCGGTGCGACCGTGATCCTGGCGATGGCCGCCGGCCGGCGCGCGGCGCGCGCGATCGGCGCCTGGCTGGCGCAGGGCGGCAGCGAGTGGCCGCCCGCGCCCGAGGCGGTCGATGCCTTCCGGCCGCCGCAGCCGGCCGCGGCCGAAGCGAACTGACGGAGACGGAACATGATGCGATGCCCGAAGTGCCACCAGCCGCTGGCCGACCAGGACGAGGGGC
>JAFLDG010000464.1 GCA_017302495.1 Burkholderiales bacterium | reverse complement strand
AGTTCCACCGGCGCGACCCAGCTGCCGGCACCGAGCCCCGCGTGCTCGACCAGCGCGCCGCGGCTGTAGACGTTGATGTGCGGGCCGAGCACGAAGGGCGCCCGGCCGGGCCGCGCGCGCGCCTCGGCGGCGAGCACGTGCAGCGCGGATGCGTCGCCGGCCTCGACCGCGAATTCGTCCTGCGTCGCGATGCGGCGCATCGTGCGCAGTTCGGCTTCGCTCGCGAGCAGCGCCTGGGTCGCGAGCACGACCTCCTTGCCGGCGGCGGCCAGGTCGCGCCCGAGCGCGAGCCAGTCGGCGGGCTGCATCTCGTTGCGGCGCGAGCACACCACCTCGCCGAGCACCACCGTGCGCGCCGGGCTGTCGGCGACCTCGGCGTAGAACGCGGTGAGCGCCTGGCGCGGCCACCAGTACAGCACCGGGCCGACGGTCAACTCGATGCGCGGCGGGGGTTCTGGGTTCATCGTCGAAGCAGGCGGGAAGGGCAGGGTCGTCATCGGGTCAGCGCCACGGCCGGTCGTAGGCGCCGAGCGTCTGCTGCTGGCCTTCGGCCCAGCGCCCGAGCTCGGCGGTCCAGCCCGGCGCCACCGACCAGCGCGCGCCCGAGGCCGCGTGGTCGATCGCGGCGCGCCAGACGCGGGTGACACCGGCGACGTAGCCGGGGCTGCGCTGCCGGCCCTCGATCTTGATCGCCGCGACGCCGGCCTCGATCAGCTGCGGCAGGATCGCGAGCGTGTTCAGGCTCGTCGGCTCCTCGATCGCGTAGTCGCGCGCACCGCCGACGTCGAAGCGGCCCTTGCACAGCGTCGGGTAGCCGCGCGGCTCGTCGGGCGCGTAGCGGTCGATCAGCACGCCGTTCAGCCGCGCCTCGACGCCGGCCGGCGTCTCGTTCCAGCGCACCGCCGACGGCGGCGAGCACACGCCGGCGGTGTTCGGCGACTGCCCGGTGACGTAGGACGACAGCGCGCAGCGCCCCTCGACCATCACGCACAGGCTGCCGAAGCCGAAGACCTCGACCTCGGCGCCGGTGTGGCGCGCCAGGTGCTGCACCTGCTGCAGCGTCAGCACGCGCGGCAGCACCGCGCGCCGGATGCCGTAGCGCTCGCGGTAGAACTCGATCGCCTCGTAGGTGGTGGCCGAGGCCTGCACCGACAGGTGCAGCCGCAGCTGCGGCAGGTGGTCGCGCGCGTAGGCCATGACCGCGGTGTCGGCGACGATCAGCGCGTCCGCGCCGAGCGCGGCAGCGCGCTCGACCGCGCGCCGCCAGGGCGCGTCGTCGCGCGCGTCGGCGAAGGTGTTCAGCGCCATCAGCACCTGCGCGCCGCGCGCGTGCGCGTAGCGCACGCCTTCGGCGACCTGCGCGTCGTCGAAGTTCAGGCCGGCGAAGTTGCGCGCGTTGGTCGCGTCCTTCAGGCCGAGGTAGACCGCGTCGGCGCCGGCGTCGACGGCCATCTGCAGCGCGCGCAGCGAGCCCGCGGGGCAGACGAGGTCGGGCTTGGCGCGCCGGACGGCGCGGGCGGCGGCAGAAGGATCGGGGGCGGTCATTCGGGGCGGGGACGGAAGCTGTGCGGGTGGTACGCGGCCGGGCAGAGACGGCGAGTGCCGGGCGGGCGCGGGGCGGCGCTTCGCGCCTGGCGCGGCCGGCGGAAGGCAGATGGCTGCCCACCCGCTGCCCCGACCCGGGCCCGGCGAAGCCGGCCGATGCTGGCGTGCCCGGCGCGCCGGTTCCTTGCCCCAGTTCAAGAAACTGCGCCGCGGCCGGGGCGGGCAATCGACAAGGCGACATCTAAGAAGCATAATACGTGCATCTTTAGATCCGCCCGATGCCGAACGGCGCCCGTGGCCGCCTTCAGCCGCGGGCCGGCTCCGGATCTGGCGCGAGGATGAACCGATGGCCGTGACGCAACTGATCGCCCCGCCCGGCAGCGCCGCGGCGGCGGTGGGCTTCGATTCGCCGCTGGCGATGCTCGCCGAGTGCCACCGCCGCGTCGAGCGCCAATGCGCGACCCTCGCGCGGCTGGCGCCGCACCTGGCGGCCCACGGCAGCGACACCGCGGCGCGCGAGGCGGCGCTCGGCGTGCTGCGCTACTTCGACACCGCCGCGCAGAACCATCACGCCGACGAGGAGCAGGACCTGTTCCCGGCGCTGATCGAGTCGATGGCCGGTTCGGACGCGGTCTGCCTGCGCCAGATCATCGACCGGCTGCTCGCCGACCACCGCGCGCTCGACCAGCGCTGGGCCGCGCTGCGGCGCACGCTCGAGGCCGTGGCCGACGGCCAGGTGGCCCCGCTCGACGGCGCCGACGTCGCGGCCTTTTCCGCGCTGTACGCGCGCCACATCGCGCTCGAGGAAGGCGAACTGCTGCCGATGGCGGCGCGCCTGCTCGGCGACGACGAACTGACGCGCATCGGCGACGCGATGCGCGCGCGGCGCGGGCTGCCGACCGGCGGCGCCGCGTCGAGCTGACCCCACGACAACAAAGGAACCCCGATGGCTGCCCCGCACATCCACCTCTCGCCCGACGCGATCTACCCGTTCGACGCCCGCGGCATCGCCAAGCGCTTCCGCCATGCCGCCATCTTCGGTGCCATCGACGCGCTGCGCACCGGCGAGACGATGCGCTTCGTCAACGACCACGACCCGCTGCCGCTGCTCGCGCAGGTCGCCGAGCGTTACGGCGAGCGGGTCGCGGTCGAATACCGCCAGCGCGAGCCGGGCGGGGTGGTGATCGACTTCCGCGTGAACTGACGCGCCTGCGCTCGGGGATCGGGCGCCGGCGCCGTCGGCGGACATCGGCCCCGGGCCCCAGAACGGACGAAACCCCTTGCGAGTCTCCGACTGGCAAGGGGCCTGGATGTTGGTGGCGCTTCAGGGACTCGAACCCCGGACCTGCGGATTATGATTCCGTCGCTCTAACCGACTGAGCTAAAGCGCCACGAAGCCCGCGATTATAGCGGGGCCCCCTGCAGCACCCGCCCGCGCAGACCCGCTGCGCGCGACCCGTCGATGTTCAGTTTCTTCCGCAAGAAGGCGCCGCCGCCTGCCGCGGCGCCCGGCGAGGCGCTGCCTGCCGAGCCAACCCCGGCCGGCGCGGTGGCGGCCGG
>JAFLDG010000463.1 GCA_017302495.1 Burkholderiales bacterium | reverse complement strand
CGCCGGGGGCGGCACGTGCCGGCCCAGGGCCACGCCGGCGGCCAGCGCCAGCGCCCACGCGGCCAGGGCCGGCGCCGCCGGCCGGAGCGATGTGGCGGTGGCGATCAGGCCCAGCGCCAGCAGGACCGCCGGCAGCACGAACAAGCGCCGGCGCGGCACCCGCCGGGTACGCAGTTGCGCCAGCCCGAGGGCCAGCAGCGCGGCGAGCAGCGCCCAGACCCAGCCGGGCGTGTGGCGGAGGATTTCGATGACCATCGGGTGCTTCCCCGGCCGCCTCGGAGCAGCGGCCACGGCGCATGGTCGCCGCGGCGCGGCACCGGGGCGAGCGGACTGCGACGGAATGCGGCCGCCGGCCGCGAAACGCCGCCGTGCCGGCGCGGCCGGTCGCCAGGGTTCGGGCCGGCGCCGCGGCCGCGTGGGTCGCGCGTGGTGCCGGCCGGGCCGGAACCCGGTTCAGCCGGACGCGGCCAGCCGCGCGCGCAGCGCCTCGATGCGTGCGCGGTTGGCGCCGAAGTCGCGCCGCCCGAGGCGCGAGGCCGAACGGACCTGCACCACGCCGGCGGCGGGGTCGGCCCAGAACTCGGCGTCGTCGACGAAACCCAGCCAGCGCGTCGTGAACTGCACGCGCAGATAGTCCTGGTTGGCGCTGACGACCACCGCGCCCGGCATGTCCTCGACCAGCGTGCGCAGCCGGTTCATCGTCGCCGGCGCACCGGCGGGCAGCAGCGGCAGCGCCGCGATGCGCGCGTACTCGCGCATCGGATGGTCGGGCCACAGGTCCACCTGGCTGCTGACGCTGTTCGGCGTGGCCGACGGGGCCTTCAGGCGAGCGTCGCGCACGCCGAGGTCGGTCGGCACGCGGCCGGCGAAGGCGCCGAGCTGCCCGGCCAGCAGCAACGCCGCCGCCAGCGCCACCGCCAGCAGCAACGCCGATCGAAGCCATCGCCCGCGCCGCATCGCACGATCATAGACAGAGGCGGCCGTGCCCCGGCTGCGGCCGTCGGATCGGGGCGGCCACCTCGGGCACCGCGCCGTGCAGGAAAGTCAGCGCGCCGTCGCGGCTGGGCACCGGCGCGTGCCGCGCGTCGGCCGGAGAGAGGTGGCAGCCGCCCGCCGGCACGGCCGGCGCCGCGGCGCTGCATCCGTTTTCCCGCCGGCCGCGTACAGCAGGCAGGGCGGCCCGAGCCGGTGCGGCGCGCGCTGCGCGCCGCGGCCCAGGAGGACGAGTTCGATCTCGAGGTGCGCGGCTATCCGGCAGGTCCGGCCGCGCGCGAACCGCAACCGGCCCTTTGAACCCGAGGAGGAGAAGGTGATGACCCCGATCGAGACCGTGCAGCAGATCTACGCCGCCTTCGGCCGCGGCGACGTGCCCGCGATCCTGGAGCGGCTGGCCGACGACGTGGAGTGGGAGTACGCGACCGCGCCGAACCCGATCCCGTGGCTGCAGCCGCTGAAGGGCCGCGACCAGGTGCCCGGGTTCTTCGAGGCGCTGTTCGCGAACATCGAGATCACGCGCTTCGAGGTCGGCAAGATCTTCGGCGACGACGCGACCGTGGTCGACCTGGTCACGCTCGACTACACCGCGCGTGCCACCGGCCGCCAGGTGCAGGAGGTGGACGAGGTGCACATCTGGCACTTCGACGCCGCCGGCCGGGTGCGGCGCTTCCGGCACCGTGCCGACACGCTGCTGCAGGCGTGGTCGATCGGCAAGGGCTGATGGCGGCGCGTGCCGCTGCATCGAGGCGATGGGCTGCCGCCGGCCCGGAGTTGTCCTTCGTCGTTGTGACGAAAGCAGCCACTGCGGCGCTTCAACGTGGCGCACGGGGCCGCCGACGGGGTGGCCAACTCCGTTCAGCCAAATTCTCATTCACTCCGTTGGCCACCCCGCCGTCGGCCCGTTCAGTGGTGTGCCCACGCCGCTCCCGCTCGTACGGGCGAAGCGTCTTCGCGTTGGTGCCAGAGCGCGCAGCCGGTGCCGGCAAAGGCGAGGAGGGGGCGGCCGACGGAGTGAATGAGAATTTGGCTGAACGGAGTCGGCTGCCCCCTCCTCGCCTTTGCCTCTCAGTCGCAACAGCGGCGAAAGGGGAACAGCAGACCTTCCGAACAGCCGCAAAGGGCCGGCTGCGCCCGTTCACAGCCGGTCCCGGAAGGCGTTGCTCGACGGTTCAGGCGCCGCGGCGGCGGGCCACGAAACCGACGGCGGCCAGGCCGGCGAACATCAGCGCATAGGTGCCGGGCTCCGGCACGGCGCCGACCGCCGGCGAATGCGTGACGGGGCTCGACGCAGCAGCGGTCATCGACACGTTGTCGAGCGAACCGCCCAGCGAATCGGCCGTGCCGCCGGCGGCAAAACGCAGCGTGTCGCTGCCGGTGCCGACCACCTGGACGCTGTATTGCGTCCACGCGTGGCCCGACTGCCCGGCACCCGATCCGCCGTTCGTGGTCAGCAGCGTATCGTTCCAGTACACGGCGATGTCGTTCGATGCCGCCGCCACGCCGGCGCGCGGCGAGTAGAACCAGCTCAGGTCGTACCGCTGCCCGGCGCTGGTGGTGATGGTCTGCCGGATGCCGCTGTTCGTGGTGGCGTCGAAGGTGCTGGTGCCGAAGCGGCCGGTGTGGGTGTCCAGTTCGATGAAGTTGCGGCCCGAGTGCGCGCTGCCGGCGACAGCGCTGCGCAGCTCGACGCCGCTGCCGGCGTCGGCCTGCCAGCCGACCAAGCCGGGCAGCACGGTCCATTGGCCGGCGGCCAGCACGTCGGCTTCGAAGCTGCCGTTGACGATGAGTTCGGCGTGTGCCGCGAAGGGCGCAGCCGCGAGCAGGGCGGTGGCGAGAGTGCGTGCGCTGAGCATGATGGATTCCTTGGTCCGGTGATGGCCGAAAGGAGCTTCGGGCCACGTTTGCGTCGTGCGGAAAGTGTCCGGGCCGAGGGCGGCACGGGTCATCCCCCGCGACCGCGTGGTTCGTGACTTGGTGCCGTGACGCATTGCCGGGCGCGGCGTGCGCCCCACGCCGGCGTGCGCGGGCGCTCGGGTGGGGCCGGCCGCCCGCGGGCCGCGGCCGGGGCGCCGCCGCGTCAGCGCCGCTGGTGGAGCCAGCGGGCGGCGGCGCATCGGGCAGACCGTCGAAGAGGTCGGGCTTCGAGGGGAGCAGGCGGAGCACGCCACGGGTGGAGTTCACGCAAGCCAG
>JAFLDG010000462.1 GCA_017302495.1 Burkholderiales bacterium | reverse complement strand
GCGTGCCCAGGCCGGCCAGCACGCGGTCGCCCACGGTGTGGCCGTGCTGGTCGTTGACGCGCTTGAAGTGGTCGATGTCGATCATCAACAGGCCGTGCACGCAGCCGTCGGGCGGCGGCTCGCGCTGCAGGAGCTGCATGCGCTGGTCGAAGCCGCGGCGGTTGAGCACCTGGGTCAGCGGGTCCAGCATCGATTCCTCGCGCGTGCGCTCGAGGTCGGCGCGCAGCCGCTCGATCTCGCGCTGCGCGGCCTGCACCTGCTGCTGCAGCGTGTGCACCGAGTCGCGCATCACCTGCGTGCCTTCGCGCGCGGCGTCGAGCTGCGGAACCAGTTCGTCGCGATCGGTGCGCAGCGCGTTGGACAGGCCTTCGAGCTGTTCGTCGAACAGCCCGGCGGCGTGGCCGGTGCGCTCGGCCGACTGCGCGATTTCCTTCATCAGGCGTTGCATGTCGACCTGGATGCGCTGCGACCGGGTGCCGTCGGCGGCGGGCGCGAAGGTCTGCGGCTGGCCCTGCAGCGCGACCGCGCCGCCCTCGGCGAAACCCCGGCCGGCATGGTGCGCGTCGTAGCCGGCGATCTGGCGGCGATAGGTCGCCGCTCCGGGCAGCGGCGGGCGCTGCGCGAACGGGTCGGCCTCGAGCAGGAACGGCCGCTCGCCCGCGGCGGCCCAGGGCAGCGCATCGAGCGGCAGCCGGTACCCCATCGGCGAATCGCCCGGAATCAGGTACAGCCGGTCGTCGCGCAGGAACCAGGGGCCGCTGATCCAGCGCGGCCCGCGTTCGCCGGCGATCCACTCGCGCTTCAGCGGCAGGACATAACCGACGGTCGCGTCCAGCCCCTGCTGGAAAACGCGGCGCAGCCGCATCCGCTCCAGCTCGTCGTCGAGCCGGGCGTCGAAGGGGTCGACGTTCACCGGCAGCCGGCGCTCGCGCCACAGGTAGTAGAAGGTGTCTTCGTGGCCCGGCTGCACGTACTTCGGGTCGAGCTGCAGCCGCCGGGTGAGCGCGACGAGAAAGGCGTGCGCGTCCTCGGTGGTGTAGCGGTGCACGTCGCGTTCGTCGGCGAACAGCGCCGGGTCGTGCCAGCAGGCCTGGCCGTCGGCACGCCAGCACACGCTCAGGGCCCAGCGCGGCAGCTGCTCGCCCGGGTACCACTTGCCCTGGCCGAAGTGCAGGAAGCCGCCGGCGCCGTACTTCGCGAGCAGCCGGTGCGTCAGCTCGGTCGCGTAGCCGCGCTTCGTCGGCCCGAGCGCGTCGGTGTTCCACTCCGCGCCGTCGCGGTCGCCCACCGAGACGAAGGTCGGCTCGCCGCCCATCGTCAGGCGCACGTCGCCGGCTTCGAGCCGGCGGTCCACTTCGTGGCCGAGGCCGAGGATGGCCTGCCACTGATCGTCGGTGTAGGGCTTGGTCACGCGCGGCGATTCGTAGATGCGCGTGATCTGCATGTGGTGCGAGAACTCGACCTCGCACTCGTCGACCGCGCCGCTCACCGGCGCGGCGGTGCTCGGCTCGGGCGTGCAGGCCACCGGGATGTGGCCTTCGCCGGCGAGCAGGCCGGAGGTCGGATCGAGCCCGATCCAGCCGGCGCCGGGCAGGTAGACCTCGCACCAGGCGTGCAGGTCGGTGAAGTCGACTTCCGAGCCGCTCGGCCCGTCGAGGCTCTTCACGTCGGGCTTCAGCTGGATCAGGTAGCCGGAGACGAAGCGTGCCGCCAGCCCGAGGTGGCGCAGCAGCTGCACCAGCAGCCAGCCGGTGTCACGGCAGGAGCCGGACCGGCGCGTCAGCGTCAGCTCCGGCGTCTGCACGCCGGGCTCCATCCGGATCTCGTAGCCGATGTCCTGCTGCAGGCGCTGGTTCAGCGCGACCAGGAAGTCGATCGTGCGCTTCTCGTCGCGCGGGATGCCGTCGAGCAGCGCCTGGAACTTCGGCGTCAGCGGCCCCTTGGCGAGGTACGGCGCCAGGTCGTGCGCCAGTTCGGGCTCGTAGCGGAACGGGTAGCTCTCGGCGGCCGGTTCGAGGAAGAAGTCGAACGGGTTGTAGACCGCCATCTCGGCGACCAGGTCGACCGTGACCTCGAACTCGGTCGTCTTGTCCGGGAAGACCAGCCGCGCCAGGTGATTGGCGAACGGATCCTGCTGCCAGTTGACGAAGTGCCCGGCCGGTTCGATGCGCAGCGAGTAGCTCAGGATCGGTGTGCGGCAGTGCGGTGCCGGGCGCAGCCGCACCACCTGCGGCGACAGGCCGACGCGGCGGTCGTAGCGGTAGCGGGTGACGTGGTTGAGGGCAACGTGGATCGACAAGGGCAGACTCCGGCAGGCGGACGGGTTCGGCAACCTCGATGCAAGCCTCGGGCCACGGCCCGGCCCGGCCGGAAGGCCCCGGCCGCCGCGCACCCGGAGCCGGCCTTCAAGGGCTTCTCGAACCGCCGGCCTGCGGCCGATGATGCCAGTATCGGGCGCCGGCCTCGCGCTCGCAGCGGGTCGAACCCTCGGCGGTCCAGGTCCAGGCACCGCAGTGGTCGCTGCGTTGCAGCTCGACGCCGAGCGCCTCGTAGCGGGCCTGCACCGCCGGCGCCGGATGGCCGAAGCGGTTGCGGTAGCCCGCCTGCACCAGGGCGGTGCCCGGCGCGACCGCCTGCACGAAGGCCTCGGTCGACGAGGTCCGGCTGCCGTGGTGCGGCACCACCAGCACCTGCGCGCGCAACCGGGCGCCGGCACGGGCGACCAGCGCCGCCTCCTGCGCCGCCTCGATGTCGCCGGCCAGCAGCAGGCTGCGGCCGTCGGCCGCCTGCACCCGCAGCACGCAGCTCAGCGCGTTCGGCGACGCGCCCGCAGCGCCCGGCAGCGGATGCAGCCACTCGAAGTCGACCCCGTCCCACTGCCAGCGCCCGCCGGCAGCGCAGGGCTCGTGCGGCACGCCGGCGCGCCGCAGCGGGTGGCCGGGTTCGAGCGAGCTGGCGATCGCGGCGACCTCGACGCCGGCCAGCAGCGCGGCCGCGCCGCCGACGTGATCGATGTCGCGGTGGCTCAGCACCAGCCGATCGATGCGCGTCTCGCCGCGGGCGCGCAGCAGCGGCAGCAGCACCCGCTGCCCGGCGTCGGCTTCGGGCGCGTAACGCGGCCCGGCGTCGTAGACCAGCAGGTGGCGCCGGGTGCGTACCAGCACCGCGCTGCCCTGGCCGACGTCGGCGACGATCACCTCGATGCCGA
>JAFLDG010000461.1 GCA_017302495.1 Burkholderiales bacterium | reverse complement strand
CGGCGGCCGGCGCTGCGGCGGTCGCCGCCGCGGGGTCCAGGTGGCGCTCGAGCTGGCGCACGATCGCGTCGCTCAGCCCTCCCGGCAGGCCGGCGAGCTGCTGCGCGAACTGCTGGTCGAGCATCTCGGTGCCTAGCTTCGAGCCTTCGTTGTCGAGGCTGCCTGTGGCGAGCGTCGCCGCACGCAGGCTCTTCATCACCTCCTGCATGAACAGCGCCTCGAACTGGCGCGCGGCCTCGCGCACCGCGGCCTTCGGGTCGTGGCCGGCGCGCTCGCGCAGCCGCGCCAGCGCGGCGCTGTCGCCGGCCAGCGCAGACTGCGGCACGGCCATCGGCGCGGCCATCAGATCACCTCGATCTCGGCGTGCAGCGCCCCGGCGCTCTTCATCGCCTGCAGGATCACGAGCAGGTCCTGCGGCGTCGCGCCCATCGCGTTCAGCGCCTTCACCACGTCGGCCAGCTTGACGCCGGCGGGCATCTCGATCATCGCCTTCTGGCCGGTGGTGATCGAGATGTCCGACTCCGCGGTCACGACGGTGCGGCCGGCGGCCAGCGCGTTCGGCTGGCTCACGGTCGGCGTGGTCGAGATCGTCACCGCCAGGTTGCCGTGCGCGACCGCGCAGGGGCCGAGCGTGACCGCCTCGTTCAGCACCACCGAGCCGGTGCGCGCGTTCAGGATCACCTTCGCCGCCGGCCGGCCCGGCTCCACGGCCAGGTTCTCGATGTCGGCGACGAAGGCCACGCGCTGCCCGGCGCCCGGCGGCAGCGCCACCCGCACCAGCCGGCCGTCGATCGCGACCGCGGTGCCCTCGCCCTTCGCGCGGTTGATCGCCTGCGCGACCGCGTTCGCGGTCTGGTGGTCGGTCGCGTGCAGCGCGAGCTGCAGCGCGTCGCCGTCCAGCGCCGGGCTCGGCACGCCGCGCTCCACCGTCGCGCCGGCCGGCACCCGGCCCGACAGCAACTGGTTGATCTGCACCTTCGAGCCGTTGGCCGCGGCGCCGGCACCGCCGATCACGACGTTGCCCTGCGCGAGCGCGTAGATCTGCCCGTCGACGCCCTTCAGCGGCGTGGCCACCAGCGTGCCGCCGCGCAGGCTCTTCGCGTTGCCGATCGACGACACGGTCACGTCCACCGGCTGACCCGGCTGGGCGTACGGCGGCAGCACCGCGGTCACCAGCACCGCGGCGATGTTCTTCAGCTGCAGCGGCATGCCGGGCGGCACGTTCACGCCCATCTGCTGCAGCATCGAGCGCAGGCTCTGCGACGTGAACGGCGCGGCCATGACCTGGTCGCCGCTGCCGTCGAGGCCGACGACCAGGCCATAGCCGGTGAGCTGGTTCGGCCGCACGCCGGCGACCGAGGCCACCTCCTTGATGCGCGCGGCCTCGGCCGGCCACCACAGCGCGGCACTGGCCAGGAAGAAGGCGAACCAGACGATGCGGCGCAGCCGGCGTTCGGCGCGGTCGGCCGCGAGGGCTTCGTCGGCGAGGCGGGTCGGCGCGGTTGCCATCGTCAGATCGGCAGCAGGTTCAGGAAGAAGCGGCCGAGCCAGCCCATCTGCTGGGCGTCGGCCTGCGCGCCACGGCCGCGGTGCTCGATGCGCACGTTCGCGATCTTGGTGCTCTCGATCGTGTTGCCGGCCTGGATCAGCAGCGGGTCGACCTGGCCCGAGAAGCGCAGCACGTCGACGTTGGCGTTGACGCCGATCTGCTTCTCGCCGGCGATCAGCAGGTGGCCGTTCGGCAGCACGTCGACCACGACCGCGCTGATGCTGCCGAAGAAGTTGTTGCTGCTCTCGGTGGAGCCTTCGCCGGCGAAGCTGTTGCTGCTCGAGCCCTCGGCGCTGGCCCGCGTCAGCGCGCCGGGCTTGATGTACGGCAGCGCCGAGACCTTGGCGTCGATCTTGCCGGTCTTGTCGACCGAGCTGTTCGACTTCTGGCTGGCGACGATCTTCTCGACGATCTGCACGTTCAGCGTGTCGCCGCGGTGGCGCGCGCGGTAGTCCTCGAACAGCGGCCGGTACGACGCCGACTGGAAGATCGCGCCGCCGTTGGGCGCGACGGCCGGCGGCGGCGCCGGCAGCGCGTTCGTCGGCTCGGCGACCTCGACGCGCGGGTTCATCGTCAGGCAGCCGCTCAGCGCGGCCGCGGCGACGACGACGACCAGGCGGCGGCTCACAGCTGACCCAGCCGCTGCAGCATCTGGTCGGTGGTCTGGATCGCCTTGCTGTTCAGCTCGTAGGCGCGCTGGGTCGCGATCATCGCGACCAGCTCCTCGACCACGTTGACGTTGCTGCCCTCGACGAAACCCTGCAGCAGGCTGCCGTGGCCGTCCACTCCCGGGTTCGCGACGTTCGGCGCGCCCGAGGCCGCTGTCTCGGCGAACAGGTTCTGGCCACGCGGGTCCAGCCCGGCCGGGTTGACGAAGGTCGCGACCTGCAGCTGGCCGATCTGCTGCGGCGCCGCCTCGCCGGCGACCGTGGCGCTGACGATGCCGTCGGCCGCGATCGTCACGCTCTGCGCGTTCGCCGGCACGGTGAGGCCCGGCTGCAGCAGGTGCCCGCTGGCGGTGACGATCTGCCCGGTCGGATCGAGCTGGAACGCGCCGTCGCGGGTGTAGCCGGTGCTGCCGTCGGGCAGCTGCACCTGGAAGAAGCCCGCGCCCTTGATCGCCAGGTCGAGATGGTTGCCGGTGTTCTGCAGGTTGCCCTGCGCGAAGTTGCGCGTCGATGCCGCGACCCGCGCGCCCAGCCCCACCTGCAGCCCGGTCGGCAGCGTGCCCTGCTCGCCGGTGGCGGCGCCGGCCTGGCGCAGGTTGTCGTACATCAGGTCCTCGAAGACGACACCGCCGCGCTTGAAGCCGTTGGTGCCGACGTTGGCGAGGTTGTTGGCGATCGAGTCCAGCTTCGCCTGCTGGCCCTCCATGCCGGTCTTGGCAATCCACAACGAACGGTTCATGCGCCACGCTCCGGGGTCTGGCCCTGGCGAGTGTGGTCGCGCCCGCCGTTCGGCGGCGCGGCAAAAAGCGACCGCTTGGCTGCTTTTCTTCGCCTACCGGCTGCGGCGCCGCGCCAGCCGCTTCGCGTTCGACCTCACCGCTGCGCTGGGCGCGAGCGTGCAACTCGTCGGCGATGACCTTTTCGTCACCGATACCGCGCTGCTGCAGCGGGGCATCGAGCAGCGGGCGGGCAACGCGATCCTGATCAAGCCCAACCAG
>JAFLDG010000460.1 GCA_017302495.1 Burkholderiales bacterium | reverse complement strand
GCGCAGGTGCGGCACCAGCGCCGCTGCGTAGCAGCCCGGGATCACGCGGCTGGAGAGCTTGTAGGCGTAACCCGAGCCGCGCGCGCGGCCCGCGACCGCGGCCTCCGGGTCCTCGCGCGTCGCGTCGCCCGGCGGCAGCAGCCGCAGCGGCGTCAGGTTCGCCGGCACCACGGGCCGGTCGCCGCCGACGCCCAGATCGGCGGCACTGGTCTCGAAGGACGCGAGCGCGCCGTCGGCCAGCCGCAGCCGCCGGCCGCTGCTGCGCTCGGGCGACTCGCTGTCCTCGTCGATGGTCGCGTCGCCGAGGTTGCGCGCGTCGCCGATCAGGTGCAGCGGCGGCAGATCCCCTTCCGCGGTGCGCGGATCCGGCAGGAAGCAGCCGATGCTGCGCCCCGGCTCGGCCCCCGGCAGCACGAAGACGCGGCGCTCGTTGACCCGCGCCAGCTCGCCGAGGAACAGCAGCTTGGTGCCGCGGCGCGACGTGATCGCATGGGTGGCGGAGGTCGGCTCGATGCGCGTGTCGTCGATTTCGTCGATGCTGCGCAGCACCTCGTCGGCGACCTGGCTGTCGGTCTTGTCGCGGAAGACCTCGGTGCCTTCGTCGCGGTTCAGGAACACGCTGTCGTCGCGCACGACGAAGGTCGCGGTGCTGCGGCCGGGCTGCGAATCGAGCCGCGAATCGAAGCTCGTGACCGGCCCGTCGATCAGCGGCACGAAGGCGCCGTTGCCCGGATCGAGCTCGACCCGCATCCGCGTGAACGCCTCGGCCACGAGGTCGCTGCGGTGCTGCCAGCGGCCCTGCGCGTCCAGGCACATCGTGGTGCGGATGCGCGCCTCCCAGAACTTGTCGATCTCCTGCGTGACCTCGATCTCCTCGATGCGCGCGAGCTCGTCCTCGCTCGCCTCGGCATCGCCGAACCAGACGCGGAACCGGGCCGTGCCCATCGGTCAGCTCTTCGGCACGTCGACGGTGTCGCCCGGCACCGCGACCAGCTCGCGGCTGTCGAGCGCGGTGTTCGCGTCGGCGATGTGCCAGAACCAGGTCGGCTCGGCGTAGGTCTGCTGCGCGACGATGTCGAGCCGGTCGCCGGCGAGCACCGAGCGCGGCTCGCCGGCGACGGGCATCGGCTTGCGCAGCTTCAGCGCGACCACCTCCTCGCCGGTGGCGAGCCGGGTCGTCACGGTCGCGACCTTTGCGTAGCGGGAGTTCGGCAGGAACATGCGCGCTCCTTCAGATCGGGATCAGCTCGACGATCTGCTCGGCGGTGTTGGCCAGGTTGGCGATCGCCATCGCCTCCTTCGCGATCGTCGAGTACTCGAGCGCGCCCTTCGCGAGCACGTCGTCCGAGCACTGGTCGATCGCGATCACCGACAGCGTGATGTCGACCTCGGCGCGCACCGGGTTCAGCGCGAAGTCGTACTCCTGCTCGGCGATCGTCATCGAGTCGATCGTCACCGGCAGCACCCGCGTCGGCCCCCAGATGAACAGGATGCGCGGGTAGCTCTCGCGCGGGATCGGCTGCGCCGGCGGCGAAGGCGGCGCGGCGAGGCCGGCGATCGCGTCGATCGCGGCGCCGAGCAGCCCGGCGAGCTTCGCGCTCGGCAGCACCATCTTCTCCAGCGCCGCGAGCTGCGGGCCGATGCCGAACAGCCGCGCCAGCACCTTGTCCTCGTCGAGCATGTTCGCGGCGCTGAAGTGCGCCTTGAAGGTGATCTTCTCGAAGGTCTTCTCGCCGGCCTGCGTGGTCTCGCGCTGGGTCGCGCCGGTCGGCCGCGCCGGCACCTGCAGCACGCGCGACAGCGACTCCGGGTTGAACTGGAAGATCACGACGTTCGGGATCGGCCCGATCAGGTCGGTGCCGTACTCGATCAGCGCGCCGCGCAGCATCGCCTCAGCCCCTTTGTCGTTCAGGCGCGATCGCGCCGGCGATTCTTGCGGCGAGCCGCTGCGCGAGCGCTGGCGCGTCGGCGGCCGGCGCGATCCGGCCGGCGTCGATCGGCACCCCGGCGCCCGGCGCGGCAGCGGCCGCTGCTGCAGCCTCCGCCACGCCCCCGCGCGCCAGCGCCGCCTGCAGCGCCGGCCCGAGCAGCCGCACCGCCGCCTCCGCGAGCGGCGGGTCAATGCCGCGCAGGTCGAGGTCGAGCCGGTCGATGTGCAAGTTCATCGCGCCACCCTCTCCGCCGCGACCAGCGGCGCGTAGGGCCCGAACTGCTCGAGGCTCGACGCGCGTTCGAGCTTGTCGTACTCGCGCTGCACCGCGCGGATCACGCCGGGCATCGTCAGCCGCTTGTCCGCGCCTTCGTCCGCGGCCTGCAGGCAGGCGTGGAAGACGATCGCCCGGATGTGGCCGCCGGCGAGCGGAAAACGCTGCGCGAGGAAGTCGACGTCCAGCTCGCCGGCGTCGACGCCCGGCGGCAGCACGCTGCGCCAGATCCGCGCGCGCTCTTCGGCGCCGGGCAGCGGAAACTCGATCACGAAGCGCAGCCGGCGCAGGAAGGCCTCGTCCAGGTCCTTGCGCCGGTTCGTCGCCAGGATCGCCAGCCCCTTGAAGCGCTCCATCCGTTCCAGCAGGTAGCTGATCTCGAGGTTCGCGTAGCGGTCGTGCGCGTCCTTGACCTCGGTGCGCTTGCCGAACAGCGCATCGGCCTCGTCGAAGAACAGGATCGCGTCGGCCGCGTCGGCGGCGTCGAACAGCCGCTTCAGGTTCTTCTCGGTCTCGCCGATGTACTTGTCGACCACCTGCGACAGGTCGATGCGGAACAGCGGCAGCCGCAGTGCCTGCGCGATCGCTTCGCTGGCCATCGTCTTGCCGGTGCCGGGCGGGCCGGCGAACAGCGCCGCCAGGCCGCCTTCGTTCCAGGCGCGCGCGGTGCCCCATTCGTGGTGCACGCGGCCGAGGTTGCGCATCGCCGCGACGACCTCGTGCACCTGCCGCGTCTGCGCCGGCGGCAGCATCAGTTCGTCGAGCGCGAAGCGCGGCGTGACCGGTTGCGCCAGCGCGCCGAGGTCGAAATCGGCGCGTGCGGCGGCGAGCAGTTCGTCGGCCGTCGGCTCGCGGCCGAGCGTGGCCAGCTCGGCGGTGATGCGCGCGATCGCCGCGGTCTCGCAGCGGAAGCGCCGCGCCAGCTCGGCCAGCACCGGGCGCCGCGCCGCCGACGGCAGCGCCTGCTGCCAGGCCGCGTGCCGCTCGGCGAAGGTCGGCGGCGGCACTTCGATCGCCGGC